>JBHHXA010000006.1:0-22520 GCA_046756805.1 Acidimicrobiia bacterium | reverse complement strand
CTCGTCGCCGTAGAAGCCGAGGTCGTCGGCTACGAAGTATCCGGCGAACTGTGATTGAGCCACCCACTGCAGCTGCACCCGGACGCGGGCCGTCGTGCTGCACTCGCCCGTGCCCAGCCCCTCGTCGTCGTCGCCGCACGCCGCCGCTACGAGAGCGAAAGCGACTCCGAACAGCAGGAGCCGTTTCCACAAGGTCATCGTTTCCCTCCTCCGTCTGCTTCCCTTCCAGGGCCGACACCTTATCGGCTCCGCAAAACCCGCGCCCCGGTCAACCGTCGTCCGCCGCCCGGAACGACACGTGCCATGGCATCACGAGCCGCTCGGCCACGAGGATCACCACGTAGAGGCTGATCCCCAGGATCGAGGCAACGAGGATCGCCGCCCACGCGTCTGCGAACTGGAGCAGATTCGCCCGGTTGACGATGAACTGACCGAGCACGTCCTGCGGTCCTCCGAAGTACTCGGCGACGATCGCCGCGATGAGCGAGAGCGCGCTGGCGACTTTGAGGGCCGAGAAGAAGTAGGGGAACGCATGGGGAACGCGCACCCGGCGCATCAGCTCCCCGGGACTGGCTGCAAACGACCGCATCAACTCGATCTCGTCGGGATCGACCTCGGTGAGACCACGAGCGGTGTTGATCATGATGGGGAAGAACACGACCACCGCCACCACGGCCATCTTCGACACGGGGCTCGTGATGGAGAACCATGCGTTCGTGATCGGTGCCAGTGCGATGATCGGCACCGAGTTGGCGGCGATCGCGAACGGCATGAGCCCCTCGCGCACCGGCACCCAGCGCACGGTCGCAAACGCAACGACGATACCGGCGAGCGACCCCGCGATGAATCCGCCGATCGACTCCTGGAACGTCCGCCACCCTGCCGGCCAGATGACGTCTGCCTTGTCGAAGAACTGGTCGATGATCTCCGTCGGCTTCGGCAGGATGAAGGACTGGACTGAGAACGATCTGGTGAGGAGCTCCCACCCCGCGATCACCGCAACGAATGCCACCACTGCGGGCACTAAGCGTCGCAGCGCCCGACCCAAGGCAGGTGGCGTCCGGGTCCCCGTCGGGGCATCACCCTCGAACGCGGTCAGGACGTCGGTCTCGTGGCTCTCGAACAGGTCGGGGTCTCTGCCGGTCACGGGGCCATACCGGACCCCGGCGCCCGCAACGCCTCGCGCACCTCGGTGATCTTTGCGTAGTACTCCGGCGCCTCGCGGGTTTCGACATCGCGGGGATGACCCAGGTTCACATCGATGACCGTCGAGATCCGCCCCGGCCGCGGCGACATGACGACGACGCGATTCGAGAGGAACACGGCCTCGGGAATCGAGTGCGTGACGAAGATGACCGTCGTGTTGGTCTCGGACCAGATCCGGAGCACCTCCTGCTGCATGAGCTCCCTGGTCATCTCGTCGAGCGCTCCGAACGGCTCGTCCATGAGCAGCAGGGATGGCCGGAACGTCAACGCACGGGCGATCGCGACGCGCTGCTGCATGCCGCCCGAGAGCTGCCACGGGAAGTGGTCCTCAAAATCCTCCAACTCGACGAGCTGGAGCATCTCTCGGGCTCGCGTCTTTCGCTCGGCTGCGGACACGTCCATGATCTCGAGCGGCAACGCCACATTCTTCTGGACGGACCTCCAATCGAGCAGCGTCGAGCGCTGGAACACCATCCCGTAGTCACGGTCGAGCCGCGCCTGGTGCGGATCCTTGCCGTTGATGCGCAGCGCACCGACCGTGGGCGTGAGGAGGTCCCCGATGAGCCGCAGCAGCGTGCTCTTCCCACAGCCCGACGGTCCGATGAGCGAGATGAATTCGCCGGGCTCCACCGAGAGCGTGATGCCCCGGAGCGCCTCGACCTGCTCGCTGGTGTCGGTGCCGAAAGTCTTCCCCAGCCCCTTGGCCTCGATGGCTCGCTCGCTCATGCCTCACACCGACCGGTCATCCCGGCTGCCTCCTCGTCGCATCCCCCAGCCTGTGCTCTGCCCAGGTGACGAGCCCGACAAAGACGATCCCCGCGATCGCGGTGACGATCACCGTCGCATAGAGCTTCGCCGACAGGACGGCGAAGCGCTGCGAGAAGGTGAGTAAGGCGCGCCCCAGCCCGTCTCCGAACCCGGCGGGCAGTTCCCCGATGAGGGCGCCGATGACACTTGCCGTCGCCGACACCTTGAGCGCCGTGAAGATGTACGGCAAGGCGGCCGGTACCCGGACCTTCCACAGCACCTCGTTGGGAGTGGCGGCATAGGACCGCATCAACTCCAACATCGTGGGATCCGGTGAGCGAAGCCCGCGCAACGTGTTGATCGTGACGGGAAAGAACGTGAGATACGACGCGATGATCGAAACCGACAGCCAGCGCGGGACATCGAGCCTGCCGCCCCATACGACGACCATCGGAGCGATGGCAAGGATGGGCACCGTCTGCGAGGCAACGACGTAGGGCATGAACGCCCGCTCCGCCATGGTCGAGCGCACGAAGAGAACGCCGAGGCCGAACCCGAACAACCCGCCCACCGCGAACCCGACGACCGCTTCGCGCAGCGTCCAGAACGAAGCCTTCACCAGTACCACGATCAGGAGGTCGCCCTGCCGCTGTGCGGGCCGGAACAGTTCGTGGATCATGTCCCACACATGCGGCATCGTCACGTTGTCCGGTCGCACCGGATCCTGGAGGTCCAGCGCCCTGAAGACGACTTTGTACAGCTCCCAAGCCGATGCGAGTACGAAGAGGATCGCGAGAAACGACAGCGTCTTCCGCACAGGAGGCGACAACCTCGCCCACCGCGACGGCTGCACAACGCCGATCTCCTCAGCCCGCACCTCCGTCATGGGCTCGGACCCTACTCAGATCGCAGACGGCGCTGGCTGGCGACGGGAGGCTTCTCGACTCACTCCCCGATGTCCTCGTTCCAGAGCTCGGGGTGGGCAGCGATGAAGTCCCCCATGAGGGCAACGCACTCGGCGTCGTCGACGATCTCGAGCTCGACGCCACGGCTGCGAACGTGATCCTCCGGGCCGCGGAACGTGCGGTTCTCGCCGACCACGACCCTCCGGATCCCGTACAAGAGCACCGCTCCCGAGCACATGTCGCACGGCGACAGCGTCGAGTACAACGTGGCCTTGCGGTACTCCGCTGCGGGGAGCCGGCCTGCGTTCTCCAGACAGTCCATCTCAGCATGAAGGATGACGCTCCCACGCTGCACCCGCCGGTTGTGGCCGCGGCCGACGACCTCGCCCTCGATGACGAGAACGGACCCGATCGGTATGCCACCGGCGTCGAGACCGGCCTTTGCTTGCGCGATCGCGGCGTCGAGAAACGGGTCGCGGCTCACGAAACTGCTCCACCGTCCCTGAGGACTGCCCGGTGCGCCGCGTCGTATCCGAGCTCGGCCAATACCTCGTCGGTGTCGGCACCGGGGCCGGGTGCCGGGCCCGGCACTGCGGAGGGCGTACGGTCGAACCGCGGTGCCGGGGCCGGTTGGATGATGCCGTCCACAGCGACGAAACCGGACCGGGCGGCCGACTGCGCGTGGGCCGGTGCTTCGCCCATGGTCAGAACGGGGGTGACACAGGCATCGGTGCCGGAGAACACGGCTTCCCACTCGTCCCGGGTCTTGGTGGCGAAGACCTCACCGAAGCGGGCATGCAGCTCGGGCCAACGCTGCCTGTCGCCCTGCGCCGGCAGGCCTGCATCCTGGAGACCCAACCCCGACAGGAGCTCCGCATAGAACTGGGGCTCCAGCGAACCGACGGCCATGAACTGCCCGTCCTTCGTCTGGTACGTGCGATAGAACGGAGCACCGCCGTCGAGCATGTTCGAAGCCCGTTCCGCGCTCCACCCTCCGTGGCCGAAGAGCTGGTAGATCGGCGTCATGAGCGATGCGGCGCCATCCACCATCGCCGCATCCACGATCTGCCCCTCTCCGGAACGCTCCCGCTCCACCAGCGCCGTGACGACACCAAACGCCAGATACATGGCACCGCCTCCGTAATCGCCGATCAGGTTGAGGGGAGGCAGCGGCGCCTCGGCCGTCCCGATGGCGCCGAGCGGACCCGCCAGACCGATGTAGTTGATGTCGTGTCCGGCCCGGGGTGCCAGCGGACCATCCTGACCCCAGCCGGTCATGCGGCCGTAGACGAGCCGGGGGTTCCTCTCGTGACACGTCGCCGGACCCAGCCCGAGCCGCTCCATCACCCCGGGGCGAAAGCCCTCGAGCAACACGTCCGCCTCGTCGGCGAGGCGGAGCGCGACCTCTCTCCCGGCGTCGGTCTTGAGATCGACGGCGATCGAGCGCCTGCTCCTGCCGACGATGCGTTGCAGCATGTCTGGGAGCCGCCCGGTCGCCGGCACCGTCCTGTCCACCCGAACCACGTCGGCACCGAGGTCACCGAGGAGCATGCCGCAGAACGGCACGGGCCCGATCGCCGCCATCTCCACGATCTTGACGCCCTCGAGCGGTCCCATGGCGGCACTCTACGCCGACGGCCGGCCCGCCCGGCTCCGGTAACGTGCGACGACTCATGACGCTCCCTCTCGTCCGTGCCACGTCCCTCACGAAACACTTCGGTGAGTTCGTCGCGGTGGACGGGGTGGACTTCGACGTGCGCACCGGCGAGGTCTTCGGCTTCCTCGGACCGAACGGTGCGGGGAAGAGCTCCACGATGCGGATGATCGGCGCCGTCTCACCCGTCACCTCCGGTGAGCTGACCGTTCTCGGTCTCGATCCGGCCCTGGATGGGCCCCGTATCCGGGCCCGGCTCGGTGTCGTGCCCCAGGAGGACAACCTCGATCTTCAACTCCCGGTAGAGGAGAACTTGCTCATCTACGGCAGGTACTTCGATCTCAGGCTGTCCCAGATCAGACCGCGGATCGACGAGCTGCTCGGGTTCGCGGAGCTCGGGGAACGGAGGAAGGACAAGGTCGACACGCTCTCCGGGGGCATGAAACGCCGGCTCACGATCGCCAGGGCTCTCATCAACGAGCCGGATCTGCTGCTGCTCGACGAGCCGACGACGGGGTTGGACCCGCAAGCGCGCCATCTCCTGTGGGATCGCCTCTACCGGCTCAAGCAGCAGGGCGTCACGCTGATCATCACGACCCACTACATGGACGAGGCCGAGCAGCTGTGCGACCGGCTGGTCGTGATGGACAAGGGGAAGATCGTCGCCAGGGGCTCACCGCAACAGCTCATCGAGGAACACTCGACCCGCGAGGTGGTCGAGCTCCGATTCCGGCCCGGAGAGCAGGAAGCAGCCCTCGAGTCCCTCGAGGGTGTCGCCAAGCGCCTCGAGGCACTGCCCGATCGTGTGCTGCTGTACACCCAGGACGCCGACCCGACGGTCCGCGAGGTCCACGCCCGCGGTCTCAGACCCGAGACCGTCGTCGAGCGCCGCAGCTCGCTCGAAGACGTGTTCCTGAAGCTCACGGGTCGGAGCCTCATCGACTGATGGCGATCACGAGCATCCGCTTCTTCGAGGGCCAGATGCGCCAGTACCGGCGGACGTGGCGCTCCAGCGTCATCACGACGTTCGTCAACCCGGTGCTCTTCCTCACCGCGATGGGGCTGGGGCTGGGGAGCCTCGTCAACGACGGAACCGGCAGGGTCGCCCTCGACGGGATCACGTACGTGACGTTCCTCGCCCCGGGGCTCCTCGCGGCGACCACGATGCAAACCGGGGCCGGGGATTCGTCCTGGCCGGTCATGGCGGGGATCAAGTGGGTCAGGAGCTACGAGGCCGCGCTGTCCACGCCGATCCGGACCGCCGACATCGTCTTCGGCCACATCGGCTTCGTGTTGTTCCGCGTCACCTTCACCGCGTCCGTGTTCGTCCTGGTGATGGCGGTGCTCGCCTCGGTCACGCCACCACGAGCCGCGCTGTCGGTTCTTCCCGCAGTGCTGACCGGGATGGCATTCGCCACACCCATCATGGCGTACACCGCCTCTCGGGACGGTGCGGAAGCCATGAGCTCGCTCTTCCGGTTCGGCATCGTGCCCCTGTTCCTGTTCAGCGGGACGTTCTTCCCCGTCTCACAGCTGCCGGACTGGATGGAGCCGATCGCCCACGCCACCCCCTTGTGGCACGGGGTCGAGCTCACACGAGCCGCTGCCCTCGGCGTCGACACTGCCATCGACCCGATGTGGAACGTGCTCTACCTCAGCGTCTGGGTCGTCGCCGGCGTCGCCCTGTCGCTCCGGGTGCTCGGCAGGAGGATGATCACGTGACGACCGGCACCACGCTGGCGCGCATCACGCCGCAGTTCCGGATGGGGAGTCGCAGGGCGCGCCACGTGCTGGAACGCAACGCCCGCGTCTACCGCAGACTCTGGGTCATCGTGTTCTCCGGTTTCTTCGAACCGCTCTTCTATCTGTGGTCGATCGGGATCGGACTGGGGGCCCTCGTGGGCACGGTGAGCGGAGGAGGGCGCGCCATCACCTACGCGGAGTTCATCGCTCCGGCGCTCCTCGCCTCTTCTGCGATGAACGGCGCCGTGTTCGAATCCACCATGAACATCTTCTTCAAGCTCCGCTTCGAGAAGACGTACGACGGCATGCTGGCGACACCGCTCGGACCCGGCGACATCGCGATCGGCGAAATCGGGTGGTCGCTCATCCGGGGCGGTCTCTACGCGGCGGGATTCCTCATCGTGGCCCTCCTGATGGGTCTGATGCCGTCGATGTGGGGCCTCCTCGCCATACCGGCGGCGCTCCTCATAGGGTTCGCCTTCGCCGCGGTCGGCATGGCGACGACGACGTATCTGCGAAGCTGGCAGGACTTCGATCTCATCACGCTCGTCACGCTGCCGCTGTTCCTGTTCTCGGCGACGTTCTATCCGCTCGACGTGTACCCGGGAGCGCTCCAGGCTCTGGCCCGAGTGTCGCCGCTGTACCACGGTGTCGACCTGGTTCGCTCGCTGATGCTGGGGACGCTCGATTGGTCGATCGCCGGCCACGTTGCGTTCCTCGTCGTCATGGGGATGATCGGTCTCACGATCGCGAGCCGGCGCATCGCGACGATGCTGCTCCCCTAGCGAAGCGGCCCCCGCCGGCCGGTCACCTCCTGACGACGACGGTGTCCCCGGTCAGCGGGGCGCGGTCCAGCTCGATGAGATCCTCGATGCGGTGACGCAGCTCGGGAACGTGGCTCACGACCACGACGAGCCTCGAAGCCGCCCCTGCGGCCAGCGATTCGATGCCTTCCATTGCCAGGTCGAGGTGCTCCGGATCGAGAGCGCCAAAGCCCTCGTCGAGAAAGAACGCATCGAGCCTGCCGCCGATCCTGCTCACCATCTCGGCGAGAGCGAGCGCGAGTGCGAGCGAGGCGAGAAACGTCTCTCCTCCGGACAGGCTGTCGGCCTTTCGCACCGCATCGGCCGCTGTGAGATCGACGATCTTGAACGTGCCGTCCCCGGTGAAGCGGTACCGGCCCGAGGTGAGTCTCTGGAAGTGCTCGCTTCCGAGTTCCGAGAGCCGGGCCCTCTCGTCGTCGAGCAGGAACCGCACGAACCGGGCGTCCGTGAGGTCTGCGGCAAGCCGCTCGAAGAGGGCATGCCGTTCCGAGAGCTGCTCGGCCTGCCGTCTGAGGTGGGTCCCCTCGGCGAGCTCCGCATCGTCGACAGCGAGCTGAGCCGCACCCAGCTCCGCCCGGGTCCGCTCTGCGGCCAGTGCTGCGGTGAAGTCCTCCTCGAGCCCGAGCCCCGCGAAGAGCTTGGCCTGCTCTGCCGAGGCCTCCTCGAGGGTGACACGGTCGACGTCTCGTTCCTGTGCCAAGGCGTCCCTGCGCTCGGAATGGGCAGCGCGGAGCGCGTCCAGCGTCGTCGCCACCGATGCAGGATCGTCGGTAGCGGGCGGTAGCGAAGCGTCGAGCCGTGCGGCCACATCGACGAGCGTGACGCGGATGGCAGACAGGTCCCGTACCGCGTTCTGCTCGTGCCGGATGGCCTCGTCGTGCTCCCGGCGGCAGCCATCGACGGTTCTTCTGGCGGAGGTGACGGAGTCGGTCAGCGCACCGAGTCGGGCGCGCGCATCCGCCAATGAACCTGCAGGATCTCCGTCACCGAGGAGGGATGCCAGCGCCTCATCGATGGCCGCCACCCGGCGTTGCGCCTCTTCGACTCCACCCGCGGCTGCCGCCTCCTCTGCACGGAGGGACGACGCCAGGGTCTGCGCCGCCCCGGCAGCGGTCCGGGCGGCTTCGAGCCGGGCGACCGCCTCGGCATGGGTGGCAGAACCAGCCTCTGCGGCCACACGGGCGTTCGTCGCAGCGGTCTCGAGCTGTTCCAGCTCGGACCCCGGAACAGCCGGTGGCAGAGTCGGCACGTCCTGGTCGCACACAGGGCACGGAGCCCCGATCTCGAGACGACCTCGAAGAGCCTGCGCCATGTCCACGTGGCGTGCTTCGTGAAGCTCCGCCCCGGCCGCAGCCGCCAGGTCCCTGGCGGCGGTGGCGGCTTGTTCGGATGCGATCGCCTTCGCCTCCGACTCAGCCACGGACGATTGCTTCGCGTCGACGTCACCAACGGCTTGCTCGATCCTCTTCGCCAGCGACGTCATCCTGTCTCGAGCGACCGCCAGCGCCCGTACCTCGGGGTCCCGGGCGGCGAGCCGGTCTGCCGCCTCCTCGAGCCTCGTCTGGAGCCCATCGGCAAGTGCATACGCGAGCTCTGCCTCTCTTACAGCAAGATCTGCCTGGGCCTGCTCCAACGTCGCGGCGAGCCGCTTGCGGGCCGAGGAAGCACCCACCGCGGCGGCCACCGTCTCCTCGGTCATGACGGTTCCCGGCAGCTTCTCCGCGATCTCGTCGAGCTCCCCCGCACGCCGGGCCGCCTCCTCCATCCGGAGCGAAGCCGTCTTCGAGCGCTCGGCAAGCTCGAGAAGCCGCGGCTCGGCCTTCTCCATCGCTTCGATGCGCTCCACGGCCGCGGCCAGTTCGATTCGGCGCAGCTCGGCCCGTTCCGCGATGCGGTCGAGACCTTCGATCCTGCCGGTCAGCGTCGCCAGCTCGGCGGATGCCGAGGTCATGCGGTCCCTCGCGGCTTGTCGCATTCCGTCGATCCGATCGTGCCCGAACACGCCTTTCAGAACCCCGTCTCGCTCCCCGGGTCTGGCCCTGAGGAACTCGGCGAACTTGCCCTGCGCCAGCAACACCGACTTCGAGAAGGCGTCGAAGTCGAGTCCGAGCAGGGCGACCACGCGTTCGTTGACCGCACCCTCCTGCACGACTCTCTCTTCCTCGGTCGGGCCGTCCACGTCCTCAGAAAGACGGGCCAGCGAGTGCTGGCTCTGGCCTTTCCTGCGAAGGGAGCGCACCGCTTCCCACACCTCGCCCTCGACCTCGAACCGGAGCTGCACCGTGGCACCGTCCGCTCTCTGATTGATGAGGGCCTTCGTGGCTGCCCCTCCCGACGGCGTCTTGCCGAAGAGGGCGAACGCCACGGCGTCGAGGATCGAGCTCTTGCCAGAGCCGATCGGACCGACGATTCCGACGAGACGGCGATCGCGAAAGTCGATGACGGTGTCTTCGCCGCGATGCGAGCGGAAGTCGCGGAGACGCAGCTCAAGCGGGCGCACGGGCGACCTCCTCGAGCAGCTCGCGAAACGCGTCCAGCAGATCGCCGGGCGGCTCGACTCCCTCACGATCCGCGTAGTAGTCGCGGTAGGACTCGTCGAGGGTCCGATCCGCTCGAGGCGCTCGTTCCTCCGCGAGGCGCGGGTAGTCGGCTCGCACCTTGACGACGAAGTCGAACTCGGTGTGAGCCCTGTCGGCGAGACCGGGATCAGGCCCGGCCGTCTCGACGGCGAGATCGAGGTAGGCCTCCCGTAGGTCGTCGCGCGTGATGAGGTCCTGCCACTCGCCGGAAGCCCGGACGAGGCGCCGCCCCGTGGTCAGCGGAACCGACCGGACGGCGGCAGGAAGACCCGGCTCGACATCCACGACGACGACACGCTTCGTCTCTCCTGCTTCACCGAAGTCGAGTTCGAGCAGCGACCCCGCGTACACAGCAGGAACCTGCGCACCCGGGACGGGCTGCGGGGCATGGACGTGGCCCATCGCAACGTACTGGGGTCCGGGCGGGATGGCCTGAGGTGTGGCGGCGTACGCCTCGCCGAGGTGCAGCTCCCTCTCCCCTCGGGGCGCGCCGTGGCCGTGTACCTTCGACCCACCGACGAGGAAGTGCGCGAGGAGGAACGTCACGCCGTCTCCACCGGCGCGCTCGGCCGCGTGGCGGCTGTAGGCAGCCGAGATGGCCTGCAACCGATCCGCGTAGACCTTGTACCACTCGTCCGCCTCGGCGACGAAGTCGACGACGCGACCCTCACGCAGGAACGGGAAACAGCTCACGACGGCGCGACCGCCGGAGGTCTCGAGCTCGAGCACGCCGCCTTCGCCCGGCTTCTTGATGTCGCCGACGAGATGGATGTTGGCAGGCAGCAGGAAGGGGGCCAGCGTCTCGAACAAGGGGGGCGAGTCGTGGTTGCCCGCGATGACGACGACGGGTCGTCTCCCACCTTTGGAGAGGCGGAGGAGCCCGGTCAGGGCGATCCGCAACGCCTCGACGGGCGGCGTCGGGCGGTCGAACAAGTCACCGGAGTGAAGCACCAGGTCGACCGCTTCTTCGTCGGCGATGGCCGCCACCTCTTCGACGACGGTGCGGTACTCATCGGCCCTGCTGTAGCGGCCGATCCGCTTCCCGATGTGCCAGTCGGACGTGTGGAGGGCCTTCACGTCGTTTCCGTCTCCGGGGTGTGGGTCACAGGCCCTCGAACGGGTCGACAGCCGTGTCGTCCACCTCTTCCCTTCTCGTCGCCCAGGGCGGGAACGGGAAGTCGAGGACGAGCGGCACCGGAATCGCCGGCTGACTGAGGACCATCGTGCCCGGTTTCAGCAGGCGCGCCCTGGCCCTGGTCGAGGGGAGCATCCAGCCGTATTCCGCACGTTCCGCCTCGGCCGCATCGAGCCGGCCGGCGACACGGATGGCCGCGTTCTCCATGACCTCTTGCGCCACCCGGGACGCCGTTTGCTGCGCCCCGACCAGCAGCACCCCCAGCGATCGCCCGCGCTGTGCGATGTCGATGAGCATTTCCTTCAAGGGGCTCGTGCCCTCTCGCGGGGCGTACTTGTTGAGCTCGTCCAGCACGACGACCGAGAGGGGGAGACGCTGCCCTGTACGCTCCTTCTCGCCAAACGTCTCTGAGAGAAGCGCGCCGACCACGAACCGCTGTGCGAGGTCGTGCAGCGATTGGATCGCTACCACCGTGACCTGGGCCGCGGCGCGATCGATACGGCGGCTGGGTCCGGAGCGCACGAGATGACCAAGCCGGTGTGAAGCGGCATGGAGCCTGCGCATGAACGCAGACACCGTGCCCATCTGGGTGCGGCCCGTCCATTTTGGATCAGGATCCTGGGACTCGGGATCGACGAACTCTGCAATGCCATCTACGAGAGAGCGCAGATCGCGCACGACGCGCTCCCCCGGGCTCGGCGTGATGGCAGTTCCGGGACGGTGACCCTCAGAAGGGTCACGCAGGACGACCGCACCCGGCTCACCGGCGACGTCGACGGCGAACCGCTGCAGCTGCGAACGGACTCGCTCTTCGATGAACGGGATCTGGTTTCTCGCATCCGAGGCATCGGTGAAGAGAAACCTGAGCAGGCCTTCCTCGATGAACTCCCGGGGGCTCCATGTGAACGCCGCGACGCCCTCCTGGCGGCCCCCGGTGTCGGGCACGAGGACGTCGCCGCTCCGCACCTGAGGAGGTGCCCAGAACGACACAGAGGGAAACGGTCCCGGGGCGACTCCCAGCTCGTCCCACACCGCCGCCGCAGCCTCGTCGAAGAACCGGTTCGGTCTGTCGAGCCAGAGGAGATCCTCGCCCTTGACGTTGAACACGAGGACACGCAGGTTGGCGGCACCTTCGCCGAGTACGTCGGGCCGCCCGCTGAGCAGCCTGAGGAAGAAGAGAGCGAAGGACGTCTTGGTGGCGACACCCGAGATCCCTGAGATCGACATGTGCCCGCCCTTGCGGCCGTCGAAGAAGTCGAGATCGACGTACATGGGCTCACCGTCCTTGCCGATCCCCACCGGGAGCGGCCTGCCCATCTCGTCTACGTACAGGGCCTTGCGCCGCTCCTCACCGCTCGCACGCTCGGCTACCTCTCCGGGATCGGGAGACACCCACACCTCCGGATCGACCCGCGTGACGGCAACTCGCGCCGAACGCACCTTGGCCCCGGGCATGATGCCTTCGTCGGCGATGCGATGGGTGTCGCTCTCGAACGTCGCCCCCTCGTAGATGGCTTCGACCTCGGTGACGACGCCGTACGTGCGTACCTCTCCCCGCTTCGGCACCTCGGTTCTGACGACCACGAGATCGTCGAGCTGCACGTAGTCGTTCTCGTCGAGAACGATGCGGAACTCGCTCGTGGTGGTGTGCTGGGTACCGAGCACGCGGCCGACCCCTGCGCCACCCCCCGCTCCCTTGCTCATGCGGCAGGCTCCCTGGATCGCGTCACGGCCTCGCGCAGCGCACGGTAGACGAAGCTGCGGTCGCCGAGCCTGCGCCGCAGCTCTCGTTCGAGCGCTGCGATCGGAACGAGATTCTGCGGCGCACGCGGATCGACGTGCGGTACCGAAGCGACGAGCGGCAGGACGGCCGCTGTGCGATCCGCGATCTTGCGCGCCAGCGCCACCGGCACCGCTGCGGACACCTCGACCCTGACGACGCCGGTCCAGGAGTGGCCACCATGGAGACGAGCCAGTCTCAGGTACCACGAATACCGCTCGTAGGCACCACCCTTGCCGATGAGGAACAACGGGGTGCGCTCACCCGGCTCGAGTCTGGCGACGACGGGTGTCCTCTCATCGGTGAGATAAGGAGCGCGATGGCTCTTGATGTAGCCCACCTTCTCGGTGGACGACAGATCGTTGATCGGGCCGTCACCGACGACGAACAACCCTTCCTGGGCGAGGGTCTCTGACAACTCGCCCTCCGCGGTGCGCATCGCACCGTGAAACCGCTGGATCAGGGCACCGGGATCGTCCCCCGGCACCGACTCGGAGCGGTATGCGAGCAGCGGGCCGCCGACCGGTACCGGAACCGCCCTGCCGCCACCGAAGACGGCGAGCCGACGCACCACGGCGCGCTCCACGACGGAGCAGGCCTTCTCCCGGTCCCAGACCACCGCACCGACACCGTAGCTCCCACAGAGCCCGGCAACGGGGCCGGCGGGGTCGTCGATCGTGAGCCTGGCGTCGACCCTCCGTACGCCGTCCACGAACGCGATCCGCCTCACACCGTCGTCGTTCCCGGGAATGGGATCCCACCGCCCCGCCACCTCTACCGTCTCGTCGACCTTCTCATCGTCCGCAAGACCGGCGTCCGGCTCGAGCGGGGTCCCGTAGTCGGGGGCCCATCCCTCCACGTACAACGTCGTCATGGGTACCGACTGTACCGGCGGGGTGTGACGCGATTTCATCCCCCGGCGCCCGATGGCCCGACGGGCCCGATGCCCGGCCCGGTGGTGACCGGGCCGCTGCAAGGCCCCGTTAGCCTGAGCGCTCCCCGCGCCAGGACGAGATGACGACGCCGCATCCCACACCCCCACCCGGGGTGGATTACCGCAACCGCTACTGGGTCCTCCTTGCCATCGGCATGGGGATCTTCCTCGGGACGATCGACGGATCGATCGTCAACGCAGCCCTCCCCACGCTCGTCGAAGAGCTCGACACCGGCTTCGCCTCGGTGCAGTGGGTCGTGCTCGCCTATCTCCTCACCCAGGCCACCCTCGTCCTCAGCATCGGGCGTCTCGGGGACATGATCGGCAAGAAGCGGATCTACACCGCGGGGTTCGGGTTGTTCACCGTGGGGTCCGTCCTCGCCGGTCTCGCCCCCGGTGTGGAACTGCTGGTGATGTTCCGCATCCTCCAGGCAATCGGCTCGGCGATGATCTTCGCCCTCGGATTTGCGATCGTGACCGAGGCGTTCCCTCCGAGCGAACGAGGAAGGGCACTCGGCATCAACGGCGCAGTCGTGTCCGTCGGTATCGCCATCGGACCCGCCCTTGGTGGCATCCTCATCGAGAGCCTCTCGTGGCGTTGGATCTTCTTCGTGAACCTCCCCGTCGGGATCATCGGGATCTGGACGGCGCATCGGTTCATCCCCGACACACCGCCTCCGGGGAAGCAGAGGTTCGACTTCCCCGGAGCCGCGGCGTTCTTCTTCGGGCTGCTGGCGCTCATGCTCGCGCTGACTCTCGGACAGGACGTCGGGTTCGCGTCTCCCGCCATCCTCGCCCTGTTTGCGACCGCGCTGGCAGGGCTCGTCACCTTCGTTCTCATCGAACTCAGGGTGCTCCAACCCATGCTGGACCTCACGCTCTTCAGAAACCGCCTGCTCACCATCAACCTCATCACGGGATGGATGGTCTTCGTCGGGATCGCGGGGCTCATCTTCCTGCTCCCGTTCTATCTCCAGCAGGTCCTGGGATATGGCCCGCGGGCGTTGGGCCTCCTCCTCGGGATCGCACCCGTCGCTCTCGGCGTCGTCGCCCCCATCTCGGGTGCATTATCGGACCGCATCGGCCAGCGACCCGTCATCGTCGTCGGTCTGGCCGTTCTCGTCGTCGGATACCTCGTCGCCGCGACTCTCAACGAGACGAGCACGATCCCCCACTTTGCAGCAGCAGCTGTGCCCATCGGGGTGGGCATCGGGGTCTTCCAGTCACCGAACAACAGCGCCGTCATGGGCTCGGTCCCCCGCGAGCGACTCGGGGTCATGTCGGGGTCGCTGACCATCACGAGGATCGTGGGACAGCTCTCGGGGATCGCCATCCTGGGCACGCTCTGGGCGGCACGGGTCGGCGGTTCGGGTGGAGGCTCGGACCCTACGAGCGCCCCGGCGACGGCCCAGGTCACCGGTCTCCGGCAGACGATGCTCGTCATCGCCGCCTTGTCGCTTGTGGCGCTCGTGCTTGCGCTTTGGAGCGCGGCCACCGATCGGCAGAGGGTCGGAACGGGAGCAGCTGCGCCGCCCGGAGTTGTCCCTCCGGGGGACGGTCCATAGGCTCCGTTCGGTTTACGAGAGCAGGGGAGTTCGATGCACATCCTCGTCACCGGGGGCACCGGATACATCGGAAGTCACACTGTTGTGGAGCTTCTGACCGCCGGACACGACGTCGAGATCGTCGACAACCTCGCCAACTCCAGCAGGGTCGCCGTCGACCGGATCGAGCGGATCACAGGCTCGCGCGCCGCGTTCCACGAGGTCGACATCCGTGACGAACGGGCGCTGGATGCGATCGTCGCCCGGGCTGGCTTCGATGCCGTCGTCCACTTTGCCGGGCTGAAGTCAGTCGAGGAGTCCGTGGCACAGCCGCTGGCGTACTTCGACAACAACGTGGGGGGCACCGTGTCGCTGTGTCGCGTCCTCGACCGACACGACGTGAGAACGATCCTGTTCTCGTCGTCCGCCACCGTGTACGGAGACACGACTGCACTCCCGATGACCGAGGATGCTCCCACCGGCACGCCGGCGAACCCGTACGGCAGGACGAAGCTGTTCATCGAGGAGATCCTGCGCGACCTTCACACAGCAGACGAGCGCTGGAGCGTCACGCTGCTCCGGTATTTCAACCCCGTCGGGGCACACGAGAGCGGTCTCATCGGAGAGGACCCGCTCGGCCTCCCGAACAACCTCATGCCGTATGTGGCCCAGGTGGCGGTGGGTCGTCTCGACCGGGTCACCATCTTCGGCGACGACTACGACACACCGGACGGCACCGGCGTGCGGGACTACATCCACGTCGTCGATCTCGCCCGTGGTCATGTCGCGGCCTTGCAGCGGCTCGCCGGTCGCACCGGTGTGCAGGTCTACAACCTCGGCACGGGCACCGGCACGTCGGTGCGGGAGCTGGTGGCGGCGTTCGAGGACGCGGCAGGCGTGTCGATCCCGACCGTCGTGGGCCCGAGGCGAGCCGGCGACATCGCCGCATCGTGGTGTGACGCAAGCCGGGCACAGCGCGATCTCGACTGGGCCGCGGACCGTGGCATCGTCCAGATGTGCGAAGACGCATGGCGCTGGCAATCCTCCAACCCTGCGGGATACGCGACGTAGCGGCCGCAGAGTGAACGGCCCGAGGCCGCGCCTCACAACCGCCCGATGCGCTCGGTGAGGAGCGAGAAGAAACCGTCCGCATCGACGTCGTTCATCACCATGACGGTCGGCTCCTGATCCGTCACTCCCCACCAGTCGACGAGCGTCATCCCCATCGGCGGACCGGAGTCGGTGACGACCGCGACGTGGCACTCCCTGCCTGCGAAGAGGTCCGGCTCGAGGAGGTACGCGATCACACACGGATCGTGGAGCGGCGCACCTGCGGACCCGTACTTTTCCATGTCGTAGCGATCGAAGAACCCGAGCATCCCGGCGACGGCGTCTCCGGCCGGCGTCCCGAGGGCTGCGAACGCCTCGACCCGCGGTGCGGTCGCCAGCGCCTTGTGGGTCACGTCGAGCGGCATCATCGTCAACGGCACTCCGCTGCTCAGCACGACATGGGCGGCGTGTGGATCGACATAGATGTTGAACTCGGCGGCGGGGGTGACGTTGCCACCCTCGAAGAAGCCGCCACCCATGAACACGATCTCGCAGATCTTGGGAAGGATGTCGGGCGCCTTGATCATCGCCAGCGCGACATTCGTCATTGGCCCCAGAATGCAGAGCGTAACCTCACGATCTCCCGCGCTGCGCAGCGAATCGACGATGACGTCGACGGCATGCCTGCCGCCCACCGCAAGGGAGGGGGCGGGCAGGTTTGCCCCGTCGAGACCCGTCGGACCGTGGACGTATTCGGCGGTGACGAGAGGGTTCACCATCGGCCGGGCGCACCCCGCATACACCGGGACGTCGGCGCGGTCCGCAAGCTCGACCAGCATGAGAGCGTTGGTCGTGGTGAGATCGAGAGGGACGTTGCCCGCGACCGCCGTGACGGCGAGCACCTCCAGCTCATCCGGCGAGGCGAGAGCCGTCAGGATGGCGACCGCATCGTCCTGCCCGGGGTCGGTGTCGATGATGATCTTGCGTGAAATGGTCATGACGTGCTCCGAAGGGCCTCAGCGACATCGTCTCGCGTCGGCAGCGCAGCCTGGGCGCCGATCCTCGTCGTGGCGAGCGCACCGGCGTGGACGGCCCATCGGACTGCTTCGTCCAGCGCGGCGCCACCGGCGAGCATCGCGGCGAGCGCACCACAGAACGCATCGCCGGCACCGGTCGTATCGACCGCCGCGACGGGCGGCGCAGGGACGTGGCCGATTTCGCCCGGTGTGACAAACAGCGCTCCATCCGCCCCCAGGGTCACAGCGATCGCGGCGGGCAATCCGAGCGAGCGTGCCTGGTCGGCGGCCTCGTCGGTTGTCGCGGCCTCCGTGGCGCCCGCCAGCGTCGCCAGCTCCGTGCGGTTGGGAACCAGCACCGTGACCCGCTCGAGCAGTGCGTCCGGCAGGCGCTGGGCAGGTGCAGGGTTGAGGACGACGTGGCCGCGAGCCATCCCTGCCGCAGTGAGCACGGCACCGACCGGCACCTCGAGCTGGACAAGGACGACGGCGGCCGAGACGATGAGATCGCCTGCCGCCTCCACGTCGCCTGCGTCGACGCTTCCGTTGGCGCCGGGTGACACGACGATGGCGTTCTCGGCAGCGTCGTCGAGCGTGATGAGCGCCAGCCCCGTCCCGGCGTCCGGGTCCACCGCGATGTGGTGTGCATCAACGGCCTCGTGTTCGAGCGCCGCACGCAGCGCCCGCCCCGCCTCATCGTCACCTACCCTGCCCACCATTGCCACAGCGGCTCCCAGCCTCGCAGCCGCCATGGCCTGGTTGGCCCCCTTGCCCCCGGTCCCGGTCACGTGACTCTGCCCCAGCACCGTCTCCCCCAGTGCGGGGTGGCGCGCCACACGCACGGTGATGTCCCGGTTGAGCGACCCTACGACAGCGACGTCCACCGGCGACAGGCTAGGGCCAGGCGGGGCATGACCGCAGGGCGATCGCTACGTTGGACCGGATGCCGATCGAGAACCGCGGTTCCGTGCCCCGTAATGCCGCCACCGAGACAGCATCGATGTATTGGGAGGCGTTCGGCACGAAGATGGAGCGAGCGATCGGCCCCCGGGAGCGTGGCGTCGCATTCCTCGCCTCGCACCTGGCACACGACCGTGCGCTCGTGGCCCTGGGCGGTGGCGAGTTGGCGGCTTGGCGGGCTTCCACCACGAGGGCAGGGCGCTGACGCACTTCACGCTCCGCGATGTGGTGCGTGAGTACGGGCTGTGGACGAGCCCGCGCCGGATCGCGTGGCTGGTACTGCTCGATCGGAAGCCGCTGCCGGGCGAGCTCCTCATGGACGGCATCGTCGTTGCCTCCGGCCGCCGCGGCCGGGGGGATCGGCACGATGCTGATCGAGGCGATGTTCGACCTAGCACGATCACAAGCCATGGACCGTGTCCGGCTCGGCGTGGTCGATACGAACCTCGGCGCCCACCGCCTGTACGAGCGCATGGGTTTCGAGGCGACGAAGACCGAACGGCTGCCTCTCCTCGGGAAACGGCTCGGGTTCCGCTCGTCGACAGAGATGGTGCGCCGGGTGTGATGCTCCGGCGGGACCAGGGCGCTCAGCCGTCCGCCACGATCCGCGACACCGTCCCGTCGCCGGTCAATACGTAGAGCTCGCCCGCCGCGTCGACGCCGAACCACGTGAGGCTGCTCGCCGAGCTCGCCGGCAGCCACACCCGCTCACCCAGGATGGCAGGGCCGCCAACGGGGTCGACGACCGGCGACGCACCGAAGAGCACCGAGCGGACAAACCCCGAGCAGTAGTCGCCGTAGAAGTAGTGCCCCGTGATCTCGGGAATGGCGGCCCCCCGGTAGACGTATCCGCCTGTGATCGAGCAGCCCTGGCTGTGGTCGTAGGTCACGGCTGCGGGGATGAGCCCAGCGACGTCGCACGGATCGCGATCGAAGCAAGCGTTGCCCTCGCGAACCGGCCAGCCGAAATTGATCCGCGGGTCGTCGATGTCGACCACGCTGATCTCCTCGATCTCGTCCTGGCCGACGTCGGCGATGAGGAGTCGGTTTCCGTCGAAGGCGAACCTCCACGGGTTGCGAACACCGATCGCCCGCACCTCGGGAGCGCCACCGCCGTCCGCAAACGGGTTGTCCGCCGGGATCATGTACGGAGCGCCGCCACCCGGCGTCACATCGATCCGCAGCATCGAGCCGAGAAGGGTGTCGGACCGCTGGCCGTGGCCGAAGCGATCATTGGCACCGCCACCGTCGCCCATGCCGATCCACAAGTGGCCGTCCGGGCCGAACGCGACCATGCCGCCGTTGTGGTTCCCGGCGGGCTGGGCGATCTCGAGCAGCAGGCGTGCGCTGTCCGGGTCGGCCACGGCGGGGTCGGCCGACACCCCGAACTCCACGATCCTGGTAGCGCCGTCGCCGTCGGTGAAGTTGACGTAGAAAAGTCCGTTGTCCGCATATGCGGGGTGGAAGGCAAGACCGAGCAAGCCTCGCTCCCCGCCGAACCCGACCTGGCTCCTGATGTCGAGGAAGACCTGCGCCTCCTGACCGTCGAGGACCCAGATCACCCCCGGCTGCTCAACGACGAAGAGCCGGAGGTCATCATCAGGAGCCGTGAGAAACACGGGTTGGCTGAACCCGGACGCAACGACTTCCAGCGCCAGCGTCACGTCGGGATCGGGCTGCTGCGTCGAAGTGGTCGACGAAGCGGGGACGGAAGTGGGCGGCACCGTGGTCGGCGCTCGAGACGTCGCAAGAGGCTCGGTCGACGACGTGGTCGGTCCGGTCGACACCGTGGCCGGCCCTGTCGACGGCGACGGCGAAGCAGTCGCCACCGTGGGCTCCGCCGGTGCGACATCGTCGCCGGCACAGGCAGCCGCCACGATCACGAGGGCTGCGAAGAGGATACGCACGCCGGGCACGGTACCCGCAGGTCTGGCCCACTCGGCGCGCATCAGGCCGAGTCTGCGAAGTCCCATCGCTGTCGCGAGGCTCGGGCCTCGTCCACGTCCACGCGAGCCAGCAGCACGAAGCCGACGACGAAGAAGAACACAATCGACACGATCGCCGGCCTCCCCGAGTCCATGATCCCGCTGACGAGGGCGAACACCAGCGGGCCCCAGATCGCCGAGAACTTGGAGAACACGGAGAAGAACCCGAAGAACTCCGCCGACGCTTCCTCGGGGATCATCGTGCCGTAGAGAGACCGTGACAGCGCCTGGACGCCGCCGAGTACGACTCCGACGACCGCAGCGAGCCCGAAGAACGGCAGCGCCCTGCCCTCGGGGAGGAAGAACGCGACGATCGCCAGCAGCGACCACACGATGAGCGAGCCCATGATCGCCTTTTTGGCCCCGGCTCGATCGGCCAGAGCCCCGAACAGCAGCGCACCACCAAAGGCGACGAACTGCACGATGAGAAACGCGACCGCGATCGTCTCCACCTCGAGATTCAGCGTGTCCTCGGCGTAGGCGCCGCTGATGGCGATGACCGTCTGCGTGCCGTCGTTGTAGAAGATGAACGCGACCACGAACAGCATGAGCTGGCGGAACCCGAGCAGCTTCCTGCCCGTGTCGATCGTGCGGCGGAAGCCGAGTTCGACGTACGCACGGGAACGACGCCTGCCGGCGTACGCCGCAGGAAGGGGCTGCGCCTGGCCGGGTTCGGGCAGCCGGGAAAGGGCGAAGAGGGTGAAACCGGCCCACCACACACCGGATCCGGCGATGCCGATCCTGAACGCAGTGTCCTCCGAGAACCCGGTGACGGAGTCGTCGCCGCTCAG
The DNA here is from genome assembly GCA_046756805.1 of Acidimicrobiia bacterium. Classification (GTDB taxonomy): domain Bacteria; phylum Actinomycetota; class Acidimicrobiia; order Spongiisociales; family UBA5794; genus CAMYMC01. Next base: position 1,667 of record JBHHXA010000006.1, on the reverse strand, counting down.
CAACACCACGACCAGCACCAGAACGAGATACAGCCCTCCCCCGACATATCCGAATGCGAAACCGCGCGAGGACACCCGATCGATGGTCTCGTCGGTGGAGATGGCGGGCAAGAACGCGTCGTAGAACACATTGCTCGCGACGAACCCGATCTGGGTAACGAGGGCCAGCAGCAGGAACAGCGTTACAGAGCCGGCGGGCACGAAGGCCACCAGCATCGTGACCGCGGCCCCGGCGAGGGCCGCCGTGCGCAGGAAACGGCGTTTCGCGCCCGAGAAGTCGGCGATCGCTCCGAGCACCGGCATGCCGAGAAACAGCGCGGCGGCCCCGATCGACACGACCAGCGCCCACAGCGTCTGCCCGCCCACGTTCCAGCCGAAGAGATCGTAACCGCTCTCGGGCACGATCTCGTCCGTGAAAAACGCCGCGGTGACGGCGCCGAATGTCGTGATGTACGCCGAGTTGGCCCAGTCGTACATCGCCCATCCGAAGATGGTCCTGCGGTCGTTGCGCAGGCGCTCCATCGACCCGCTCCCTGTGGCTTGCGGCGGCGAGGCTACGCCCCTTGAGCGAGGTGCGGCAACCGCCGCCCCTCTCTACTGCGACCGGTGATAGAGGCCGCGAAGGGCCTCCGTGACCATCTCCGGCGCTTCGATCGGCGTGAGGTGGCCGGCATTCGGGACGACGACGAGGTCACCACGCGGCAGGGCTCTGCTCAGCGCCGCGGCCTCCTCCGGCGGAGCCAGCCGGTCGTGCTCGCCGGCGACGACGAGCGCAGGAACGTCGACGGTCCCAAGGATCCCGGAGCGGTCCGGGCGGTCCCGCATCGCAGCGAGACTCGCGACGATGGTCTCGTACCGTGACCCCTCGACCATGGAGCGGAGCCTCGCTCTGGCGGTGAGGGATGCGTTCGGCCCGAGCAGGACCGCAGCCAGATCCTCGGCAAAGTACGCCCTCCCTCCGACAACAACCCGCTCCGCAGCAGCGTCGCGGTTCGCCCTCGCTTCCTCGCCGTCCGCGGTCGCGTTCGTGTTGAGGAGCGCAAGCGACCGGAGGCGATGACCGAAGAGATCGGCAAACGCCAGCGCCACGTAGCCCCCCATCGAGAGCCCCGCCAGGTCGATGGTGTCCGCACCGAGGTGATCGGCCAGGAGGTCGAGATCAGAGGCCAGCGCCTCCATCGAGAGTCTCTCGTCGCCTATCGGCCCTGAACCGCCGCACCCTCGCAGGTCGACGGCGACCACCGTGCGGACGTCGGCGAGCCCCGCGACCTGGTCGAGCCAGAGCCCTGCGTCGAGCGGGAACCCGTGGACGAGCACCGCGACCGGACCCGACCCACTCTGGACGAGATGGACCTTCCGGCCCGCGATCGTTGCGTACATGTCCCTCCTCTACGCGGTGCGCAGACGCGATCTCCACACCACCGACAACACCACCGCAGCCGCCGCCAGGATGAGGCTGATCGTCCACATCGCATCGTACGCGCCGGTGCTGTCGATCGTCTGCCCGTATACGGCGGGAGCGACGGCGAGACCAAGTAGGAACCCCGCCAGCACCCTGCCCGAAGCTCTCCCCGCCACTGCGGGGCCGGCGAGATCGATCACGGCCAGCATGCCGACTGCGTTCCAGGAGCTCGACCCCAGACCGAGCACGACCACCCCCACCCACA
>JBHHXA010000005.1:0-25795 GCA_046756805.1 Acidimicrobiia bacterium | reverse complement strand
TCAAGATCGGGCTCGCGGGTCTCCTCCTCCCCACTGCTTGGCGCTTGTCCGGCAAGGCTCCCTAGTCGCTCGGTCGCCCAAACTGGGCACCAGGCGCCCGCTCTCTTCACAGTCTCCTTACACCCCGATGAGGGTGGCTTGACACCATCACCTGATACTCAGAGTGACCGTACCACCGCTGTCAGGAGAACTGATGAAACGACTCCGAGTGATCACGGCCGGCGCCGCAGTGGCGCTCTCCGTGGCCGGGTGCTCCGGGCCCGGACCGGCAGATCCGCCGGGTGCGGTAGTTCCGGGCACGGCTCCGGCCCCCACGGTGACGGAAGTCATCACGGAGGCGCCGGCATCTTTGCCCGCAGAGACCGAAGTGATCGCAACGCCGCAGCCGGCAGCCAGGACCGACTCTGCGGCCGCCGCGGCGACGACACCGGTCGAAACGACGGTGGCCACAACGGTGGTTCCGCCGGTGACGACAACCGCCGCTCCCCAGGAATCCGAGCCCGGCCAGGACCTGCCCGACCTCGAAGAGGAGCTCGAGGAGTTCGAAGAGCTCGACGATCTTCTGGCCGAGCTCGACGACCTGCTCGCCGACCTCGATGCGGAGTGGACCGAGACCGAAGGAGATGTGAACCCATGACCAGGAACCGACTGACGCGGAGCGGGGTCGTCCTCGCGCTGGTGGCCGCACTGGTGTCCGCACCGACGGCTGCCTTCGCCCAGAGCGACGAGCAGCCCACGAGAGACACCCGGGTGACGGACGAGCGTCCCAGGGACGAGCGTCCGGCGGACCGCCACGCCGACGGGCTCGAGGCGGCAAAGCGGCACGCGCTGGCTGCCATCGCACGGCGACTCGCGACGATCGAACAGCTCCGAGGCGCCATCGGCCGCAATCGGCACGTCACAGAGGATCACGCCTCCGCGCTGCAGCGGGACCTGGCGGACGCGGCCAGTGGGCTCGCTGAGCTGGCGCGAAAGATCGAGGCTGCTGAGACGGCAGAAGAGCTGCGACCCCTGGTCGAGTCCATCGTCGTCGACTTCCGGATCTACGTCCTGGTCGTGCCCAAGGTGCACGAGGTGCTGGCCTCGGACACGTTGCTCGCCGTCGCGAGCCATTTCGATCGCTCCGCCGACAAGCTCGGTCAGATCATCGCTCGCGCCGAGGAGGCAGGGCTGGAGGTCGGAGAGGCGAAGCGACTCCTCGGTGAGATGCGAGACCTCATCGCCGCGGCCGAACGTACCGCGGGCCCGGTGGCCGGATCGGTGATCGGGCTCCAACCCGGCGACTGGCCCGACCCGGCAAAGGGACTCCTCAGGGCCGGCAAGGACAGCCTCCACGAGGCGGCAGGCAACCTACGGGCAGCCCACCGCGCCGGGGTCGACATCGTCAAGATCCTCCGAGAGCTCATCGGCGGTCACGACCGCACCGATGTCGCCCACGATCGAGCGACGGATGGGGCCAGGGACGTCTGAGCCGCACCCGCGGCTCTCCCCACGGTGGATCCCCGGTGTCCGCACCGGGGATCCGTCGCGTCTACCGGGCGTCTCCTGCTCAGCCCCCGAGCTCCTGCACCGCTTCGATCGCCGCCTCCATCTCGAGCCCGCTCTCGAATCGGAACGACGCCACCGGCGACTCCCACAACAAGGTGTTGCCTGCGAGGCGGAGCGTCTCGAGCACGACCCCGCCGTCGGGGCCGATGTAGCCGAACGTGTGGGCCCCGCCTTCGAGCCAGAAGCCCGGAAAGATTCCGACCGTGACCGGGACGACGGCAGTGTCCGCCCCGGCGGTCTTCTCTACCACCGGCCCGTCGAGCGCCCCGTCGAACCGGGTCAGCAACGCCCCGACGCCGCTCGACCCGACCCGGGGCAAACCGGCGCCGGGTAACCAGACGACAGAGCTCTCGATGAGCGTGTCGCCGTCGGTCTTCACGAACAGCCGGTCCGGGAGACCGAGCTGCTCGGGCCATAGCTCGACACCGCCGCCGAGTTCCACTGCCCTCGCCACAGACGCCTCCTCCCCCAGCCCACGAACGGTCTCGTCGAGGCCCGTGACGATCTCGTCCACCCCGACGATGCGCACGGCGTCGATCCCCAGCCAGCCGGCCACGGCCTCGCGCACGGGCGCCACGGCCAGACCGGTCGCCACCATGACGACGGCAACGGCGGCCACGGCCCAGCGCAGCGCAAACGTTCGGGACCGCGACGGTGCCACCCCCAGCCGCAGCACCGCGAGATCGACGTCCGGCACGGGCGGGTACGCGATGAGGGTGTCCAGCTCGGCGAGGGATGCAACCAGCGTCGACTCCTTCATCGCTCCACCTCCATCGCCTGCCGAAGCCGGTCCAGACCCCGGGACACCCGCGACTTGACCGTCCCCTGCCGAACGCCGAGAGCGTCGGCGGTCTCCCGCTCGGTGAGCCCGAGGATGTGACGCAGCGCAACGGCCTCACGCAGCTTGTCCGGCAGCTCCTCTACGTGCCGCAGGAGCTTTGTGCGACGCTCTGCTGCCAGCGCCTCCTCCTCGGGGTCGGGCAGACGGTCCGGGCCGCTCAATCGAAGACGGAGCGCCTCGCGCCGGGCGCCGGAGCGAGCCCGGTTACGCGCTTCGTTGGCCACGATCGCCACGAACCACGGGCGGAAGGGCCGATCGGTGCGAAACCGGTCGAGCGCGTAGAAGGCCTTCACGGTGCCGTCCTGGAGCGCATCGTCCGCATCGGAGGCAGACCGCGTGATGAGGTATGCCGCCCGATGCGCAACGGGGGCGTGACGGCGCAGGAGCGAGGCGAACGCCTCCTCGTCGCCTCGCTGGGCCCAGCGGGCCAGGTCTGCATCATCGTGCTCGGTAGCTCGTCGCCGGGTCACGCCAGCCTTCGCATACGCCTCCTGCCCATGATGGCCCACAGAGCAACGGCCGCGCCGACGCTCAGGATCACGACTCGCGAGATGGACGACGACGTCGCTGCGGGTGACGCATCGCCGCCGGCGACCGGCGACACGGCTTCGACTACCGCAGGCGCAGGCACGGACGGCCGCGCGGCGTCTTCCACCGCAGGCTCGAGCGCAGCCGGGGGTGCGGTGTCGACCCTCGCAGGCGCCGGCCCGGCCGGTCCGCTTCCGAGGGCGGTCGCATCGAAGCCGAGCGAGGCGAGGTCGGCCACGACGTCATCGGCGATCGGGAACCACGCATCTACCACGACGTCGTCGAACAGATGCTGGCCGCCGGGAATGTGACTCACCGGTCCGCCGGCGGCGAACGGGTAGAGATACTGGACGACAGGCACGTCCCCTGCCGGCCCGATGAACATCCACGCCGCCGTGATCCGCGGTCCCAGATCCCCCTGCGGCGCAGCGATGCGCTTCCCCTCCTCCCACAACCCCCCGTACAGTTCGACGCTGGCCGCAAAGTTGGACAGGGTCGTGTTGGTATGGAGCTCGCCGTTCCCCGTGTACGTGACGTCCTGTCCTCCCCCGGTGAGGGTCACCTCGTAGGCCCCCTTTGCGGCGGCCGGACCCGCCGTCGTGACGACGAGAACGAAGGCGGACAGGAAGATGATGCGGGCTCTCACTCGTGCGCTCCCTCCAGGCGTTCAACAGAGGTACACCGCAAGAGAGAAAAAGGTTCCGTCTCAGCAACTGCAGCAGCCTACCCGGCCCGGGCCCAGCAAACACACACGCCCACGCCCAGCCTGCGTGGCGCATGAACGCCCCCAGAGGAAGAGACAGAGACTCACCCCTCTTCGCCGAGGTAGGCCCTGATCACGTCGGGATTCGTCTGCACGTCGGCGGGGTACCCGACTGCGATGGGAACGCCGAAGTCGAGCACGAGGATCCGGTCGGCGATGTCCATGACGAGACCCATGTCGTGCTCCACGAGGATCATCGCCAGCTCGAGCTCCGCCTTGATGTCGAGGATGAACCGGGCCATGTCCTCGGTCTCCTCGAGGTTCATGCCCGCCACCGGCTCGTCGAGCAGCAGAAGCTCCGGCTCCATCGCCAGGGCCCTTCCCAGCTCGACTCGCTTCTGGATCCCGTACGGGAGAAGACCGACCGGGTATTTCCGCCACTGCTCGATCTCGAGGAGATCGATGATGTCCTCCACGGCGGAGCGGTTCGCCATCTCCTCCTGCTTGGCCCTCCCGAACCACAGTGACCCTGCCAGCCACCCGACGTCGGTCCGGACGTGCCTGCCGAGCAGCAGGTTCTCCAGGACCGTCATGTGGGCGAACAACTCGATGTTCTGGAATGTGCGTGCGATCCCGAGCCCAGCAACTCGGTCGGGACGGGTCCCGGTGATCGACTCACCCTTCCAGAAGATGTCGCCCCTCTGCGGCTTGTACACGCCGTTGAGGCAATTGAACATCGACGTCTTACCTGCACCGTTGGGGCCGATGATCGCAAACAGCTCCCCGTCGTCGACGTGGAAGCCGACGTCCGACAGTGCTTTCACACCCTTGAACGCAAGGCTGATGTGGTCCACGACCAGAAGGTGCTCGTAGTCGCCTGGCTCGCCGCCGCGTCGCGACCACGCCTCCAACGTGTGACGGCCGCTCGCACCTCTCTCGCTCAACTCAACCACCGGTCCCAATGGGAGGCGCTCAGGCGCCACGCAGGCTGGGCACACACCCTGCCCACCCATGGCGCATCGGCCGAATGGCTCAACTCAACCACCGCTTGCGTCGCTTGTAGTGCTTGACCTCACGGAACGACTTCCGCTCGCCGCTCGCATGGAGACCCAGGTAGAACTCCTGGACGTCTTCGTCCTTTGAGAGCTTCGCAGGGTCACCGTCCATCACCATCTTGCCCGTCTCCATGATGTAGCCGAAGTCGGCAATCGACAACGCCATCGTCGCGTTCTGCTCGATCAGCAGCACCGCAACGCCGTGGGAGTTGATGTCCACGATGATCTGCTTCATCTGCTGCACGAGCTTCGGTGCGAGCCCGAGCGACGGCTCATCGAGGATCAACAGCTTCGGATCGGCCATCAAGGCACGGCCGATGGCCAGCATCTGCTGCTCCCCACCCGAGAGGTATCCGGCCGTCGATTTCCGCCGGTCCTGTAGAAGCGGGAACAGATCCATGACACGCTCGTGTGACGCCTTCACGGAGGCCTTGTCCCTGTTCGTGTAGGCCCCCGTCTGGAGGTTCTCGTCGACGGTCATCTCGGCGAAGATGCGCCTGCCCTCGAGCACCTGAGTGATACCTGCCGACACGATCTGCGAGGGGTCCTTCTTGTCAATCCGGTCGCCGTTCCAGGTGATCGAGCCCTTTGTGATGTCGCCCTCGTGGACGTCGAGCAAACCGCCGATGGCGCGAAGCGTCGTCGTCTTCCCCGCACCGTTGGCGCCCAGCAACGCGACGATCTGCCCATCCCGCACCTCGAGCGATATTCCGCGCAGCACGAGCACGACGTCGTTGTAGACGACCTCGAGGTTGGCGATTTCGAGCATGTCGGCTCCGTTGTGAGATCTCGAGGGTGGTGCGGCGAACCGCACCACCCTCCGATCAAATGCCTGCTAGAGCTGGAAGCAGGCCGACTCGAACGTGTAGGCCTCCGCCGTCGGAGACGTGTAGTTCTCGGCGATGATCTCGACACCCGTGCCGCCTGCCGCTGCATCGGCCTGCGAGGGCCGGAACAGGTTGGCGGACGTGCGCTGGAGCCGCTCATTGGCACCCAGCGTGTAGTTCTCCGACGGAGCGAGGCCGCCGAAGTCCAGGTTGTCGATGCTCTTGGCCGCAGCGATGAGACCCGCCTGGGTCATGTCGCCGTTGTCGTAGGCCGTGAGCAGGATCTGGTGCATCATCGTCGCCTCGACGACACCTTCACCGATGAAGTCGTGAGGTGTCTGGTCGGGCCGGTACTGGGCAACGAGGTCACGGACCCCTGCTGCACCGTCCGACGACCACAGCGCGATGTAGCTGTCGCCGATCCAGTCACGCTCGATGGCGTCCTTGATCGCAGACTCAGGCTGCACGTACGCCGGGTTCCAGGACGGCAGTGCACCGGACCACTTGGCCACGAAGCCCTGAGCGATCGCCTGACCGTAGATCTCCGAGAACGTACCCGGGGTCGCGGTCACGAAGACGATATCGGCGCCGCTGGCGACGATGGCGTCGGCGATGGGCTTCAGGTCCTGGCCGGGGATGACCTGACCGGAGCCGTCGTACACGACGTCGAGGCCGAGCGCGTCGGCAGCCAGGTTCGCACCCGCCGCAGAGTCGAGGCCGTAGTCACCGGGCAACGAAGCGATTGCAACCGCCGAGCCACCCTCGGTGGTCGAGATGTAGTCCAGAAGGTTCATCGCCTCGATGCAGTACGGCACACCGTGCGACAGCAGGTTGGCGTTCAACGCCGGATCGCTCCACCCGGAGTACCAGGTGAGCGGGATGGCGAAGATGCCGTCCTCCTCCAGAGCCTCGCGGATCGCCACCGTGTGCGGCGAGCCCGTCGAGTGGCCGAACGCCACGACCTGGTCCTTGAGCTCCTCGTAGAGCTGGACGTGGTTGTCCACAACGTACTGCGTGTCCTCGATGACCAGCTCCACCTGAAGGCCGTTGACTCCGCCGCTGGCGTTCACGTCCTCCCAGTAGATCTCGTGACCGGTCACGATCGGTGCGACGAGCGCTCCGAACGGTCCCGTGAGGTCGGACAGCAGCCCGACCCTGATCACACCCGCATCGAGATCGACGCCGACGTCGGTGAGGATCTCCATCGGAGCCTCGGTCGTGGCCGTGGTCGTGTCCGGCGCTGCAGTCGTGCCCGGCGCCGCGGTCGTATCAGGGGCAGCCGTAGTGGCTGCCGGCGCTGCCGTGGTCGCCGCAGCGGTCGTGGCGGTGGTGTCGTCGTCGTCACCACACGCCGCGGCCACCAGCGCAAAGGCCAGCAGCAGCACCACCAGTTTCCATTTCCCTCTCATGGGTTTCCTCCATCCCTTCCTCGTGCACTCTCCAGGAGCCGCTGTGCAGCCACCGGTGAGACCTGTATTTCAGTAGGTAAAGGGCCATCCCTTCCAATAGTTACGGATTCGGATCCAGATCCCGTACAGCCCGAGGGGCTCGAAGATCAGGAACACGATGATCAAGAGACCGTAGATGAGCAGGTTCAGCTGAGCCACATTGAGACCGGGTGTCACCCCCGATGCGACCGAGACCAGCCCCGCATTGTCCGGCCCGGTAGACACGATGGCGTCCGCCGCCGAGGACACGATCCCTGTACCAGATTCGACGGTGGTGGTCAGCCAGCTCGAGAAGTCGCGGACGAGGCGCGGCAGGACGATGACGAAGCTCGCCCCGAGGAGGGTGCCCGCGACCGTCCCCGCCCCGCCGATGAGGATCATCGCCAGCACCTGGACGGAGAGGAAGAGGTTGAAGCCCTCCGGGATGAGCCTGCCGACGAACGCCGCGAGGAGCGCTCCGGCGACGCCCGCGTAGAACGAGGAGATGGCGAACGCCTGGAGCTTTGCCTTGGCGTCTCCGACACCCATGACCTCGGCGGCGATGTCCCGGTCCCGGACCGCCATGAACGAACGACCGATCCTGGTGCGTTGCAGGTTCTTGGCGAGGAACACGAACACAACGGTGAGGACGAGAACGAAGAAGAACGTCTTTGCCTCCTCGCTCATCTCGTCGGGGAAGTTGATCCAGGGGCCCATCAGCCAATCGATCCAGTTCACGAAGAACCACGCAGGACCATCGCGCGTCAGGTCAAGAAGCGGGGTCTCTTCCTTCCAGACGCGGATCTCGAGGCCCGGGAACTCGCGACCCGACTGCGAACCCCCGGTCACGGATGCAAAGGTTCGAAACGCCCACTCTCCAATGAACACGAGTCCGAGAGTGACGAATGCGAGGTAGAGACCACGCACCCGAACGGCCGTGGGAGCGACGAGCATGCCGATGAGGGCCGCCACGATGCCGGCTGCGGGAAGCCATATCCAGATCGGCAGACCCATTCCCCACCTCGGCCCGAAGAAGCCCTCGGATCCCACTTCTCCGCCGAGGACCGCGGCCGTGTAGGCACCGAGACCCATGAAGAAGGCATGCCCGAGCGAGACCTGGCCGGCGAGGCCGGTCAGGATGTTCAGCCCGAGTGCGGCAACGGCGAAGATGCCGACGCGCGTGAGGATCTTCAGCCAGTCCGAGTCGGCGAGAAAGCCGAGCGGATGGAAACTCGTCTCGCCCGCTTCGAATCCCCCACCGAGCGGGATAAGCACCACGGCCACGAGCACAAGGATGACCGCAACGCGTTGCGTCCAGGTGGGGAGGAGCGCCTGGTCCGCCTCGTAGGAGACGTAGAGGTTCGGTCTACCTCTCATACCCGCCTGATCTCCTCCGTGCCGAACAGCCCGTAAGGCCGCACGAGCAGCACGATCAACATCACGAGGTAGGGGACGATGCCGGCAAACCCCGACCCGAACCCCGTCCAGGTGAAGTACGACCCGGCAAAGGACTCGGCAAGCCCGATCACGAATCCGCCCACGACCGCGCCGATGATGGAGTCGAGCCCTCCCAGGATGATCGCCGGGAACGCACGGAAGGCGAAGAACGCTGTCTGCGGGCTGACCCCGCTGGCCGCCCGTGGGAACACGGATGAGAACACGCCGGCGACGCCGGCGAGAGCTGCGCCGATGATCCAGGCGATGGCGAAGATCTTCGCGACGCTGATGCCCTGCGCCATGGCCGCCTCCTGGTCGAAGGCCGTGGCGCGCATCGCCACGCCGGTGCGGCTCTGGAAGAACCATGCGACGGCGAGAACCAGAACGACGGCCGCGATGACGACGGCGATCTCCGTCTGGGCGACGATCACCTTGCCGAAGTCGACCGTCCCGGCACCCCACGGATCGCCGAGCGGCCTGGGATCGGGTCCGATGAGGTCATCTGTCAGGGTTCTGATGACGATGTCGAGGCCGATGGTGACCATGGCGATCGCAAACAGCGGTTCGCCGACCATGGGCCGGATGGCCGCCCTCTCGATGAGCAGGCCGGCGAACGAAATGACCGCGATCGCAACGACGACGGACAGGGCCCACTGGGCGGCCGTCGGAAGGCCGGTCGCCCACCGGCCCGGCACGTTGAGCACGGTCCCGAAGTACGCGACGAAGAAGGCGCCGAGGGATGCAATCGCACCATGCGCGAAGTTCACGACCTGCGTGGCCTTGAAGATGATCACGAAGCCCAGAGCGAGCAGGGCGTAGATCGCGCCCAGCGACAGCCCGTTCGTGATCGCAGCCAGCAGGCGCTCGATGCCCTTCCATTGGAGCAGCAGCAGGAAGAGCACAGCAGCTCCGCCGGCTCCTACGCCGATCCGTTGGGCGGTTCGCGATCGCTCCGCCGTGGCGATCGTCATTGGTACAACGACTCCACCAGATTGCCAAACATGTCCGCCATCGCGCTGCGCTTGAGCTTCTGGGTCGCCGTGAGCTCGCCGTCCTCGTGGTCGAGCTCCTTCGGGATCATCCTGTAGCGCTTGATCCCCTCGACTCGCGAGAACTTGTCGTTCGTCCTGTTCACGACTCCCTGGATGAGCTCGATCACTTCGGGCTTCTCCGAGAGATCCCGATAGGTGGTGTAGGGGATCCCGCGACGTGTCGCCCAGTCGCCGACGGTGTCGAGCTCGATCCCGATGAGCGCCGTCAGGTACTTCCTGCCGTCGCCGATGACCATCGCCTCCTTGACGAACGGCGAGGTCTTGAGCGAGTTCTCGATCTCGGACGGCGACACGTTCTTCCCGCCCGAGGTGATGATGATGTCCTTCATCCTGTCGATGATCCGCACGTGCGTCCCGTCGACCCACTCGCCGACGTCACCCGTCTTGAGCCATCCGTCGTGGGTGAACGTCTCCCGGGTCTTCTCGGGCTTGTTCCAGTATCCGGCGAACACACCGGGGTGCTTCGTCTGCACCTCGCCGGTGTCCTCGTCCAGCCGGAAGCCGATTCCCGGGTACGGCTCGCCGACCGTGCCGAGCTTCACCCTTCCGTCGAAGTTGCACGTGGCGACGGCCGAGTTCTCCGTCATCCCGTACAGCTCGTACACCGAAACACCGAGACCCATGAAGAACTCGAGCACCTCAGGGGCGATCGCGGCGGCACCGGACGCCGCCCATCGGCAGCGGCGGAGCCCGATGCGCTCTTTCAACGCCCTGAAGTACAGCGGATTCCCGATGGTGTAGAGGACCCGCGAGATGATCGTGTGCTTGCCACCGTTGGCAACGCGCGCCTTACCGATCGACGACGCCATCTTCATGCAGACGCCGCCGACAAGCCGCTTCACCCGGGTGGCATCGCTGAGCTTGATCATGACCGTCGCGTGGATCTTCTCCCAGATCCGCGGAACGGCGAAGAACAGCGTCGGCTGAATCTCGGCGAGGTTGTGCTGGACGGTCTCGATCGACTCGGCGAAGTTCAGTACGGTGCCGTTGGCCGCCATGGTCCACGTCGAGAAGATCCGCTCGGCCACGTGACAGAGGGGCAGGTAGGTGAGGATCTGATCCTGGGAATGCGGCTTGACGTTGTCCGGCAACCGCCCGTCCGAGTTGATGAGATGCTCCATGCAGTACGCAGCGTTGCTGTTCGTGAGCATCGCTCCCTTGGGTGGCCCGGTGGTCCCAGACGTGTAGACGAGCGTCATGACGTCGTCCATCTCGGCCGCGGCCATCCGCGCCTCCACCTCGCCGGGATGCTCGGCGCGGTGCTTCCTCCCTAGTGCGAGGAAGTCGTTCCAATACACGAGCCTGTCGTCGTCGTAGGAACGCACGCCACGGGGCTCGACGTACAGGATCGTCTGCAGGTTCGGGAACCGGCCCCGGTCCGCCTCGAGGATCTTGTCGACCTGCTCCTGGTCCTCTGCGAGGTGGACCCGGGCCCCGGAGTCGTTCACGAGGTACTCGACCTCCGCGGTCGGGTTGGTCGGGTAGAGACCGGTCGTGATGGCGCGGATCGAGACGGCCGCGATGTCCAGGATGACCCATTCCGGACGGTCCTCGGAGTGGATGGACACCACGTCACGGACGTCTACACCGAGCGCCAGGAGACCGTGTGCCGCAGTGAGGATCTCGTCCCAGAGTTGCGCCCAGCTCTTCTCCTGCCAGACGCCGTAGTCCTTCTCTCGCATCGCCACGTTGTCGGGCTGCTTGTGGGACCAGTCGCGAATTCGCGCCGCGACCGTCTCCGCCGCCGAGCCCTGCTGCGGGGTCCCCGGACGTTCAACCGTCGTCGTCATGGAACCCGATGCCTCCTCCGCCGGACCTCAGTCCGGCCCTCGCCTCATGCCATGCCCCGCCAGATTGCGCAACATTAGAGATTCGCGCGCTGCCTTGCATGGGAGACGTCACGAATCCGGCGAGGCCAAGTCGGCGTCTCTGTGAGCGCCCGGCGTGTCTGATCGACCACCCTCTGCAAACCCCCAGGTGACAATGCGCATGGCCACCGGGATCGAGCGCTGTCGCCATGGGTCACCACGACCCTTCGAGACCGCTCGAAAGTGTCGCCTGAGCGACCTTCAGGCCCCGCTCAGACCTTTGTGAGCAGCATCGCGATGCCCTGACCGACGCCGATGCACATCGTCGTCAGCGCCAGCTCACCGTCCTCGCGTACCAGGTGCCGCGTGGCCGTCGTGACGAGCCTGGCGCCGCTCATCCCGAGAGGGTGACCGAGCGCGATCGCACCACCGTTGGGGTTGACGTGAGCTGCATCGTCCGGCAGACCCAGCTCTCGGAGGCAGGCCAGTGATTGCGAGGCGAATGCCTCGTTCAACTCGATCACATCGACGTCTGCGAGCGAGACGCCGGTGCGGTCCAACAGCTTGCGTGTAGCGGGCACCGGCCCGATGCCCATGATGCGAGGGGGGACGCCTGCTGCGGCCATGCCGATGATGCGCGCTTGCGGGTCGAGCCCATACCGTTCGACGGCGCGCTCCGAAGCGATGATCAGCGCGGCCGCGCCGTCGTTGATGCCTGAGGCGTTCCCCGCAGTGACGGTGCCGTCGCTCACGATGGTGCGGAGGGCGCCGAACCGCTCCAGGGTGGTGCCCGGTCGTGGATGCTCATCCGTGTCGACGAGGACGGGATCGCCACGACGCCGCGGCACCTCGAAGGCGACGATCTCCTCCGCCAGCCTCCCCGCCTTGATGGCGTCGATCGCACGTTCGTGGCTGCGCAAGGCGAAGCGATCCTGGTCCTCGCGGGCGATCTCCATCTCGCGGGCCAGGTTCTCCGCCGTCTGGTACATCTCGTCGCGTCCGAACCGGGCCTCCATGGCGGGGTTGACGAACCGCCAGCCGATCGTTGTGTCGTACATCTCGGTAGACCTGCTGAAGGGCGCCTCGGGTTTCGGCATGACCTTGGGAGCCCTGCTCATGGACTCTGCGCCACCGGCAACGATGAGGTCCGCTTCACCGGTCTTGATCGCCCGGGCCGCGAGCCCGATGCTCTCCATGCCCGAGCCACAGAGCCGGTTGACCGTCACGCCCGGCACGTCGACCGCCATGCCGGCGAGCAACAACGCCATCCGCGCCACGTTCCTGTTGTCCTCACCCGCCTGGTTGGCCGCGCCGAGGATCACATCGTCGGTCGCATCCCAGTCCACCCCGGCATTGCGCTCGATGAGCGACGCCACGACGTGCGCGGCGAGGTCATCGGGCCGCACCGTGGAAAGGGCCCCGCCGAATCGGCCGATAGGGGTCCGGACCGAGTCACATACGAATGCTTCCATCATGTCCCTCCTCGCACGGGGGATCCGACCAGAGCGGATCGGCGCAGCAGCGTCGCCGCCCGATACCGGTCCTCACCGTAGAACGCCTGCAGGTGGTCGAGTACGGAAACGACGGCTTCCGCTCCAAGAGCGTCGGCCCACTCCAACGGCCCCGCGGGGTAGTTCGTCCCCAGCCGCATCGCGGTATCCACGTCCTCCGCGACGGCGACACCGGTCAGTACCGCGTCCGCCGCGACGGATGCGAGTTGGGAGACGATCCTCATCAGCACCAGTCCCGGCGAATCCCCGACCAGGGACACGGCGACTCCCGCACCCTCGATCGCTGCGGCCCAGACCGCTCCGGGACCACCGGTTGCCTGTGCCGCCTCCGTGACCGCAACGCGGGTAGCGGACGCCCAGTCGCGCGCGAGATCCACGACCGCGATCTCGTCGGTTCCGAACGTCCCCGCCGCCGCGAGTTCGGTCGCGCAGCGACCGTCCGTGGGGACCAGCACCGAACCGCCGAGCCGGAGATGACCCGGGCCACCATCGGCTCTCTGCTGCTCGATCGCCACACCGGCGTTGTCCAGCCTGGTCACGAGCCCTGCTGCGTGACCGAGATCCCCGACGGCCAGGACCTTCGACGCGAGCTGTGACGGCGCCCCATCACCTGTCGCCGAGTCGCCGGGTCCGACGGCCGCACGGTCGCCGTAGTCGTAGAACCCTCGCCCCGTCTTCCTCCCCAGACGGCCCGCATGGACCAGAGACTGCTGGATCACGTTCGGTGCGAAGCGGGCGTCGTGGAAGGTCTGCTCGTACACCGAATTGGAGACTGCGAGGTTGACGTCGAGACCGACGAGATCGAGCAATCGGAAGGGGCCCATCCGAAATCCCCCGGCGCCGGTCACGATGTCGTCGATGGTGGCGTGATCGGCCACTCCCTCCTGGAGCAGCCGCAGACCCTCTCCGTAGAACGGCCGGGCCACGCGGTTGACGATGAAGCCCGGTGTCGATGCGGCCCGGACCGGGGTCTTCCCCCAGGCCGCTGCAGTAGCCATCAACGTGTCGACCGTGTCGCCCGCAGAAGCATCGCCCACCACGACCTCGACGAGCGGCATGAGCTGGGCCGGGTTGAAGAAGTGCATGCCCGCCATCCTGTCCGGTCTGGACAACCCCGCCCCGATCGCCGTGATCGACAGTGAAGAGGTGTTGGACGCGAGGATCGTCGAGTCGTCGACCACGCTCTCGACTCTGCGGAACACATCGGTCTTCACGTCGAGATCTTCGAGGATGGCTTCGATCACGAGGCCGGCCGCCGCCACCGCCTCGAGCCTCGAACAGGGTGTGATCCGGTCGGCGATGCTGCCCGCTGCCTCCTGGTCCAGCCTTCCCTTCTCCACGTCGCGCAACAGCCTGCGACGTGTTTCGTCGATGGCGTCCGTCACGGCGGCTGCCGAAGCGTCGAAGATGAGCACCGGATGGCCTGCGCCTGCCGCGACTCGGGCGATTCCCCTCCCCATAGTGCCCGCACCGATCACGGCGACGGGCGTCGATGGATCGAGAGCACCGGTCACGAGACTCCTTCCATCACCAGCGCCAGGATGCCGTCTGCGATCTCCTCGGGCGACAGCCTGCCGGACGGCCGGTACCAGCGGACGAGTGCGTTGAGCATCGACAGGATGAGCGTGGACGTCAGCGCCGGGTCGTCGACGTTGTGAAACTCATGCGACCTCGCCCCTGTGGTTAGCACGGCCCGGTAGGCGTCCTCGTACGCATCGCGCAGCTCGACGAGCTCGGCTCGCGGTTCGGCGGGAAGAAATCGCCCCTCTTCGAGAAACGTCGCGGATTCGTCGAGGAACTCCGTGATGATCGCCACGTGACCCACGACCAGCCTCCGCAATTGCTCTGCCGCAGTGCCGCCCGTCGCGACAACCTCCTCGGCAAGCGCGGCGAACATCGCACCCCCGCGGCGGATGACCTCGAGCAGAAGCTGGTCCTTGCCCTCGATGTGGCTGTAGAGCGACGAGCCGAGCAAACCGAGCTCCTGTCCCAGATCCCGCATCGAGGTGCCGTGGTAGCCGCGCTCGGCGAAGAGACGCCCCGCGGCGCGCACCACGTCCTCCCGGGTCTTGGGGCTGGTCACCTCTTCCCCTCGCTGCGGTCGCACCGTTTCCCCTCGCTGCGGTCGCACCGTTTCTCCTTGCTGCGGTCGCACCGTCCACCCTAACGAACGAGCGTTCGTTCGTGTGGGTCCCGTCGACCCTGATCGTCACCACCGGAGGTACGCTCGATCGTGATGAACGACCCGGGCTTCCTGCTCGATGACCCCGCCGCCGGATTGACTCACTCCGATCCTCACATCAGGCGACTCGCGGTGTCGTGCCTCGCCACCGACCCCCGTCGTCACGAGATGGTCGCACCCCTCCTTGGCGACGAGAGCGCTGCCGTGCGCGCCGAAGCGGCAGTCGTCCTCGGAACCACCGGCGAGGCCGCACTCGAACCCCTGCTCACCGCGGCCGCCAACGAGGCGGAGGACGCCGTCATCGAGGCAATGGCGTTCGCTCTCGGCGAGATCGGAGAGACGCCGGCCATCGCCTGGCTCCTCGGAATCGCCACGGGCGACGGAGCAACCGCAGCTCGCGAAACCGCCGTCGCGTCGCTCGGCGCCATCGGCGACCCCTCCGTAGTCCCGACCCTGCTGGACCTCGTCACCACCGGTCCCCCCCACGTCAGGAAGCGCTGCGTCGTAGCACTCACCGTCTTCGAGGGTGCCGCGGCGCGGGCCGCGATCGAGAAGGCGCGCACCGATCGCAACTCCATGGTTCGCGAGGCGGCAGAGATGGTTGTCGGGCGCCCCATCGATTGAAGACATCTCAGCAGCCCCGGCGTCGGCTCAGCTCAGATCCTCCCGAACCCACTCTGCGCCACCCGGCCAGTGCTCCTTCTTCCAGATGGGAGCCCGGCCCTTGAGCTCGTCAATGAGATACCGGCCGGCTTCGAACGCTTCGACCCGGTGTCCGGCGCCGACGGCGACGGCCACAGAGATCTCGCCGACGGCCAGCGAGCCGATCCGGTGCACCACAGCCACGCGGGAGATGGGCCACCGCTGGCGCGCTTCGCCGACGATCTCGCAGATCCTGGCCTCGACGACGCCGTGGTACGCCTCGTACTCGAGGTGCGTGACATCTTCGATGCCTTCCGAGTGATCACGCACCGTGCCGAGAAACAGGACAACGGCACCGTTCTCCGGCCCGCTCACTGCGGCGACCATCGCCTCAGGCGAAATCGGCTGCTCGGTGACCTCCACCAGGTCACCGAGTCGGCCGGATACGGTGTTCGAGCCCATACAATCCCTTTCGTGGACAAGGTTACCCCCGGCCCTGGAGGGCCAAAGCCCAACCCCGATCCGGACGCCATGGGGGCGGTGACGCCGCTCGACCCCGTCGACCGGCCGGAGACGTCGGAGCCGATCACGCCGCCGCAGCCCGATGCGCAAGTGGACATGCCGGACGTCATGGAGCCGCTCGACCCGCCGCGGCCGGAGGAAACGCCACCTTCGTTCAGTTCGCCCGTACCACCCGGACCACCGGCACGAAGACCCGAGCCGATGTGGTGGGCACCCCCGGAACCGGAGCCCGTCAGAGCCATGCGGCCCGGGGCCATCGCCATGCTCGCCATCGCAGCCGGGCTGCTCGGTGCGGCCGTGCTCTCCGTCGTGCTGCTCGTAGGCGGTGCGTTCGACGAGGCCGCCCCGGTCCCCCCCGGTCCCCCGACCACGGTCATCGAGGTGCGCGAGATCATCACACAGGGCGAGGGGCCTGCGCTCGCGAGCGCGGTCGCGCAGAAGGTCGTGCCGTCGATCGTCACCGTCGAAGTCGGCGGAGGCGGCGACCCGGTCGAGTTCGACGCGTTCGCCTCCGGCTCCGGGGTCGTGCTGAGCAGCGACGGGATGATCGTCACCAACCACCACGTCATCGATGGCAGCTCACGGGCCAGGGTGATCTTCCAGGACGGGAGGGTGTATGCCGCAGAGATCGTGGGAAGCGACCCGCTCACCGATCTCGCGGTCCTGGAGATCGACGCGACCGACCTCACCCCCGTCCAGATCGGTTCGACCGAGGGTCTGCTCATCGGGGACCGCGCCATCGCCGTCGGAAACCCGCTCGGGTTGCGCGGCGGGGCCTCCCTGACCCTCGGTGTGGTGTCCGCTTTCGATCGGGAGGTCAACGTCGGCACCGACATCCTGTTCGGAATGCTCCAGACGGATGCTCCTATCACACAGGGCTCCAGCGGCGGCGCTCTGGTCGACGAGACCGGACAACTCATCGGCATCACCTCCGCCATCGGCGTCTCCAGCGCCGGAGCCGAAGGGATCGGGTTCGCCATCCCGGTCGAGCTCATGGAGCGGATCACGGACGAGATCCTGGCAACGGGAGAGGTGCACCATGCCTTCCTCGGCGTGCAGCTCGAGGACTTCCTCGACGAGCTGCCGGACGGCTCGCGGGTCCCCGTCGGCGCACGCATCACCGGCCCTGCCGGGGACGTATCTGCCGCGTTCGGCGCCGGGCTGCAATCCGGAGACCTCATCGTCCGCTTCGACGAGATCGACGTGCGGACCAGGGACGATCTCATCATCGGGATCCGCCGCTACCGGGTGGGACAAACCGTCGAGATCGAAGTAATGCGAGACGGCGAGCGTATCTCCACGATTCTCGAGCTGGGCGAACGCCCCGCAGACCTGTGAAACGGTGAACACGAGATGAACGACAACCTGTTCGACCGGCTGTTCGAGCTCCTGCAGTCGCCGGGACCCGTCAACTGGAAGCTCGCGCGAGAGGTGACGGGGAGCGTTGCCGGAGGCCGCGAGGTCATCGAGCCCCGGCTCGCCGAGGAGTATCAGGAGCTCGCGCTTGCGGCGCAGCTCCATGCCGCGGACACGCCGGGGATCACGGTGGCTGCTGGAGGACTGCTGCATCCCGTCGACAGGGCGACGTGGGCCGAGGAGAACGAGCAATCCTTCCGCTATCTCTTCGAGCCCCTCGCCGAGCGGCTCGCCGGGACCGGAGGCGTCGAGGGACCGATGGGAGCGATGCTCCAGCCGCTGGGCCCGGCACTCCTCGGCATGCAAGCAGGGACGCTGATCGGCTCGATGAGCCATGAAGCGCTCGGTCAGTTCGATGCCGGTCTTCCGACCCTCGACCACGACCGCCTCTATCTCGTCGTGCCCAACGTCGAGTCGTTCGCATCCGACCATGGTCTCGATGCCCGACAGGTGCGCCTGTGGGCTGCCACGAGAGAGGTCGTGCACCACGCGGTGCTCGAAACGCCCTGGCTCCGGGGGCATGTCGCCTCGCACGTCGCCTCCTACTTCGCCGATCTCGAGTTCGATCCCGGCGGCCTGATGGAACAGCTCGGCAACCTCCAGGATCCCGAAGCTCTCCAGAGCATGATGAGCGAAGCAACGAGCGTGCCGTCCCTGCTCGGCGGGAATCCCGATCCCGCCAAGAGCGATGCGATCGCGGCGCTCCTCGTCTTCATCGAAGGTTTTGGCGCATGGGCCACCACGAGGGCCCTCGAGGGACTCCTGCCCGACCTCGCTCGAATCACCGAACACGCACGAAGAACGGAACCGACCCAGGCCGATCACGCACTCGAGCAGCTGGCGGGCATCAGCATCGATCGGACCGGCGTCGACGCCGCGGCCTTCACCACCGAGGTCGCTCGCCGCTGGGGCGACGAGGCAGTCGCCAAGCCGTGGGACGACCCCGCGGCGCTCCCGTCCCTGGCTGAATTGCACGATCCGCTCGGCTGGGCGGCACGCACCTTGCTCTGACACCGGCTGGTCTTCGCAGCCGCCGCCACGATCTATCGTCCGAGGCCCGTCGCGAAGGGAGCGAAACGTGTCAGCAGAGATCGGAACCCGCGCCCCAGGGTTCGAGCTACCGAGCCAGGACAGAGAGCTGGTGAGCCTCGAGAGCCTCCGTGGCAAGAAGACCCTCGTGGTCTTCATCCCGTTCCCGTTCACCGGAATCTGCGACGGCGAGCTGTGCACGATCCGTGACCACCTCTCCGCGCTCATCGATCTCGACGCCAACGTGGTCGCCATCACCTGTCACGCCGTTCCCACGATCAAGCATTGGTCGGACGAGAACGGGTTCGGATTCGCCGTGCTCTCGGACTTCTGGCCGCACGGTGACGTGGCCCGCGCCTACGGCGCCTTCAACGAGGCCCTCGGATGTGCCAATCGCCACACGTTCGTCCTGGACGCAGACGCGATCGTCCGCGACCGCATCAAGACCGACGAGCTGGGCACCGCACGCGAGTTCGACGCCTACACGGCTGCGCTCGCCGCGATCTGACGAGCGCAGCCGCTTCCGGAAGACGGCGGCGCTGCTGCAATCTGTAGTGTCTGCCGACCGAGAAAGGTGTCCTCATCGACTTCGCATTCAGCCCCCGCTGCTCCGATCTGCGCGAACGGCTCATCGCCTTCATGGACGAATCTGTCTATCCGGCCGAGGAAGTCCACGAGCGCCAGCACGCCGACCTCGAGAATCAATACGACGCGCCGCCGGTGATGGACGACCTCAAGAACGAAGCACGTACCCGGGGGTTGTGGAACCTGTTCATGCAGGACGAGCGGTGGGGCGCGGGCTTGTCGAATCTGGACTACGCACCGCTGGCGGAGATCATGGGCCGTTCCGTCGGGATCGCACCCGAAGCCACCAACTGTGCAGCGCCCGACACCGGCAACATGGAGGTGATCGCGGACTTCGGCACACCGGAGCAGCAGGAACGGTGGCTCCTCCCACTTCTCGACGGGAAGATCCGGTCCTGCTTCTCGATGACGGAACCCGCCGTCGCCTCGTCCGACCCGCGCAACCTCGAGACCACGATCCGCCGCGAGGGAGACGAGTTCGTGGTGAGCGGACGCAAGTGGTGGTCCAGCGGGGCGATGGGGAGCACCTGCGAGATCGCCATCGTGATGGGAATCACCTCGCCCGACGCGGACCCGAAGCGCCGCTACTCGATGATCCTCGTGCCACTCGACACCGCAGGCGTCGACATCGAGCGGTCCACGACCGTGTTCGGCTACCACGAGCGCGGCGGCCACGGGATCATCAGCTACGACGAGGTGCGGGTGCCGGCCGGCAACCTCATCGCAGGCGAGGGAGAGGGCTACATGATCGCCCAGGCCCGCCTGGGGCCGGGCAGGATCCACCACTGCATGCGGTCCATCGGCATGGCGGAGCGTGCGTTCGACCTGATGGTCGACAGGGCGAAGTCCCGGACGGCGTTCGGTGGGCCGGTGGCCGACCAGGGCGTCATCCGCGACTGGATCGCGGAAGCGAGGTGGCGGATCGAGCAGGCCCGCTTGCTGGTGCTCAAGACCGCATGGCTCATCGACACGGTCGGGAACCGTGCTGCTCGAACCGAGATCTCCGCCATCAAGGTGGTCGCTCCAAACACGGCGCTCTGGGTGCTGGACAAGGCCATCCAGGTGCACGGCGGTCTCGGCGTATCCGATGACGCACCGCTGGCCAGGATGTGGGCGTTGGCCCGCACCCTTCGGATCGCGGACGGCCCGGACGAAGTCCACAACATGGTGGTGGCACGGCGGGAGATCGGCGCCCGCTGAGGCCCGTCGGTCAGCGGAACAGACTCGTCCAGATTCGCGACAGGAAGCTGCGTCCCCGCGGCTTCGGCAGCTCCATCAGCACCTGCTCCAGATGATCCGGCGGCAGATCGCCCACGAGCACGTAGCTGCGGTCCGGTGTCGTCCACCTCACCCGCACCTGGGTGGGCCGAACGATGATCCGGTACTTCGATCCGTCGACCTCGAACACGTCGGCGTCGGCGAACACGTCATCCTTCACCTTCCCCTCGACCTCGAACAGGCTGAAGGTGAAGAGCCCATCCGCGTAGAACGAGTGCCGCACCTCATCAGGGCCCGAGTAGCTGTCCGCGAGCCGGTAGCCGGCCACTTGGGCGGGCAGCGTCGATGCCCGGGCGGGCACCATGACGTCGTATTCGCCCGGACTGGCGGCCATTGCGTAGAGCTTGCGCGGAAGCGGGTCGAACTCGACCATGGTCGAGAAGCGGAAGGTCCCGCCACCGGGACGGAACACCTCGGTGGAGAGGGGGGCACCCGTCGCGGTGTCAAAGACGATCCTGGCCCGGAGCAGGTCACCCTCCATGATCGCCACCGACTCGGCGCTCCTGCCGAACCGTTCGACCGCCCGGGACGTGGTCACTGCATATCGTGACTGATACCCCATCGCCGTCCACCGTGAGATGGCGATCGATGACGCCCCCGACGAGACCGCGGTGACCTTTCCCCCACCGATGACGGCCTCGTTGTCACCGACCTCGATCATGACCCGGCGTCCCGCGTGTTCGATGACGAACATGCCTGCGGTCGGTTCACCCTCCCACACCGTCACGACGACGAGTCGACCCGAGTAGTCGGCCTCGTCGGCTTCGTGCAGATAGTCGTCGAGCGGGTCGGCCAGCGCAGGCGCGGCGGCGAACGCCACCATGCCGGCGGTGAGCGCACCGACCGTGAGAACCAGAGTAGGGAATCTCCTCACGGCGACACGGCTCCGGGAGCAGAGACCGGCAGCATCGAGAACCCGATCTCGACGGACGCCCGGGCAACGTGGCGATCAGCGAACGATCCGAGATCGAACGTGGGATCCGGCGTCGCCGAGCTGGTGACTCCGAGCGTGATGACGAGAGCAGCCGCGACACCCGCTGCGGCAGACACGACCCGCCACCGGCGGCGGACGCCCGATCGAGCTTGCTCGCGCCGCAGACCCAGCAACTCGGGCGGCTCGACGCGAGGAAGCGCTCGTACGGCGGCGCGGGCGCCGTCGATCAGTTGGAGGTCGCGCCGGCATCGATCACAGTCGCGCAGGTGCTGCATCACCAATGGAAGCTCCAACGTCGACAGCTCGGCATCTAGGTATGCGGACAGCTCCGGACCGAGGTGCACCAGGTCGTCGAGCACCCAGTCTGGAGCTTCGAGCATCGGCAGGAGTCGCAGCGACGTCCTCGCCTCCTTGAGCATGCGAAATTCGAGGATGCAATCCAGACACACACCGAGGTGCTCCGTGACGCGGGTCAACTCACCATCGAGCAGTTCGCCGTCGAGATACGCAGACAGGAGCTCGCCGATGTCGCACTGTTTCGAGCTCACATCGGCCATGTCAGCATCCCTCGGAGAAGCTTCCTACCGCGATGGATGCGGCTCCGGACGGTGCCGACGGGCGCTTCGATCGCCGTCGAGATCTCCTCGTACGTGAGACCGACGACATCGCAGAGCACGACGCTTTCCCGGAACTCCATGGGGAGTTTGAGCAGCGCTTGCTGCACGTCGTCGGAAAGCCTGACCGCGGCGAGGACTTCGTCGGGTGACGGGCTGGCGCCGAGCGAGGCACGATCGTCGTCCGGTAGCGGGCTCGTCGGCCTCCGCTGCCGCTTGCGGACACCATCGAGAAAGGCGTTGCGGGTGATGCGCCACAACCAGCCCTCGAACGAACCGGGGGTGTAGCTCGCGAGACCCTTGCGTACGCGTAGCAGCACTTCCTGGACGAGATCGGCCGCGTCGTCCGGGTTGCCGGTGAGCCGATACGCGAAGTTGTAGATCTTGCGCCCATAGCGCCGCGCAACGTCTTCCCAGGTGGGTATCAGTTCTTCAGCCATGCCTCCCCCAGGCTGCTGTGGGGAGTAACGGAGATGCGCAGGCGCTGGTTCCCGGGATCGCCGGGCTCAGACGTCCGTGGCCTTCTCTTGCTCGTCTTCCTCGACGCCGTCCTGGAGTCCCTTACGGAACTCCTTTGCGGACGCACCGATCGAACGAGCCAGATCGGGGAGCTTGCGGGCGCCGAACAGAAGGACGACCACCACCAAGACGATGATGAGTTCCCAGCCGTTGAAGTTTCTGAACACGGGGACACTCCTTGTCTACCGAAAGTCTACCCGGCACGCGGCGAAACACATCCAAACGAACCGAAACCGGGCCGTTGGGTGGGAGAGCGCTGAAAATGCACGATCTTCTCGTGGGCTGTCAACACGATCCCGGGTGCGGAATGCCGCGGAGGAGTCGACGAGCCCCAAGGGCAGATTCCCTCGGCAGCTCCTACCGGACCGCCATCGTGTTCACGAAACCCTGCGCCCGTTCTCTGGTAACGAATCGCACCCGGGGCTCCCGGCGTTCTTTCTCGTAGACGAGGTGCGGACAGAACTTGTCGGAGAACAAGAGACCACGGTCCGTGCCAGACGCATAGAAGGCGCCGAGGAAGCCGTTCACCGCCTGCTCGGAGAGCTCCGGGTACGAGCCGGGCGCATGTTCCACCACCCTGATGAACGTCTCGGAGCCGCCCCGCGTCGCAACGTAGGTGCCGGGCTTCGCCAGGGACCGCACGGCGTACCCGGCCATATCGAGGAGGGCAAGCACCAGATCGCCCGGTCCCATCGAGTCCGGGCCGGTACCTCGTCGTCCCAGTGCGGCGACGACTCCACTCGTGAGGCGCACGTCATCCGAGAGCGGCGGCAAGACGTTGCTGTCGCGCACCGGTAGACCGAGCGGCTGGTCTTCCGGATCGCCACCGAGAAACTGCTCGAGAGGATCTCCGTCCGGCCCCCCTCCGGTCGTAACCTCAACATCGGATGGATCGCGTGGAGGGGGCAGCTCACCGGGCTCGGCCAGACCGACGGTGGCCGCAACGGCGTAACCGCCGCCGCGTCTTCCCATCGCTCGGACCTCGGTGATGCCCTGCAAGGGAAGTCCCCGAGACTGTTTGATCCGGACCACCTCGATCGCCTGCCCGGCGAGCACGTCGGCGAGCGCAGGATCGGACACCCCCTCCGGGAGTGCGACATCGAACGTCACAACTGCGGTCTCACCCCGGACGGTGAAGTCGACGGGATCGAGATGGAGACGAGGCGCGCTCTGCGGTCCCGCGCCGGAGGCGGCCACGCTATCCGACCGACCGATACGAACGAGCACGGCGATGAAGACAACGGCGACAACAACAATGACGAAGATCGCGACCGGCACGTGGCTCCTTCCCCGACGGCGATTCTACGCCGGAGCATCCACGGCGGGGCGGCGTCAGCCCGCCTGTCGTCGTTGGGCGGCGGCAACGGCCCTTTGGCGACGAATCTTGCGGCGCTCCCGCTCCGACATCCCACCCCAGATCCCGAACTTCTCGCTCGAGACGATGGCGAACTCGAGACAATCGGGCTGCACAGAGCACTCACGACAAATGCCCTTTGCCGTCCTCGTCGACGCACCCCGCTCGGGGAAGAAGAGATCCGGATTGGCACCACGGCAATTGGCGAGGTCCTGCCATGCGAGGTTCTCGTTCTTGAGCACCTCGAGCAATTGGGTGAACACGACACACTCCTACACCGGTGTAATTACACAACTGTGATTCAAACAAGGCTGCACTCCCCTGTCAACCTGAATGCTCTGTGGCACAAGGGAATCGAGCTCGAGTTATCCACAGACGGCAACGGGCCGCGTCGTCGCGGCGCCAGAGACCGCGAGGGTCGCGCAACCGGCCATAATACGTCGCGACTGGGTCGGGGGATCGGGAGGAACGGTGACGACCACCGCATCGAAGCGGAAGAGGAAGCGCCCCTGGATCGTGGAGATCTACTCCACCGACCTGGGCAAGAAGTACGCGATGGCCATCAGCGGCGTCATCGGGCTCCTGTTCGTGGTCGGCCACATGATCGGCAACCTGCACGCGTTCGAGGGCAGGGAGCAGCTCACCGAGTACGCCGAGGGACTGCGAGACCTCGGAGAGCCACTGATTCCCCGCTCACTCATCCTCTGGGTCTTCCTCCGTGTACCGCTCCTCATCGCCCTCGTCGTCCACCTGCACTCCGCTTTCTCGCTGGCGAGATCGAACAAGGCGGCACGAGGTCCGACCGGATACGAAGGTGGCCGCGGCTACCTCGCAGCGAACTACGCGTCGCGCACGATGTTGTGGACGGGGACCATTGTCCTTCTCTTCCTGGCGTGGCATCTCGCAGACCTCACCTGGGGAACGAACGCCGTAAACCCGGACTTCGTGCGGGGCGAGGTCTACGACAACCTCGTGGCGAGTCTCGAGCGATGGCCCGTCTTCATCCTCTACGTCGTCGCGCAGGGGGCCCTGTCGCTGCACATCTGGCACGGTGCCTGGAGTCTCTTCCAGAGCCTCGGGATCAACAACGAGCGCTTCAACCGTTTCCGTCGCACCTTCGCCACGGCCTTCGCCGCAACCGTCGTCGCCGGCTACCTGACGATTCCCGTCGGCGTGCAGATCGGACTCATCTCGTGACCGGGAGCCCACGATGACAACACTCGACTCCAAAGTCCCCGCCGGTCCCATCGAGGAGAGGTGGGACAACCACAGGTTCTCGATCCGGCTCGTCAACCCCGCCAACAAGCGCAAGTACAGCGTCATCGTCGTCGGCACCGGGCTTGCAGGCGCATCGGCCGCGGCCACGCTGGCCGAACTGGGCTACCGCGTGAAGGCGTTCACCTATCACGACTCGCCGCGCCGGGCCCACTCGATCGCCGCCCAGGGTGGCATCAACGCCGCCAAGAACTACCCCAACGACGGCGACTCGATCTTCCGCCTGTTCTACGACACGGTGAAGGGCGGCGACTATCGATCACGCGAGGCGAACGTGTACCGGCTCGCCCAGGTCGCCAACGAAATCATCGACCAGGCGACTGCGCAGGGCGTCCCGTTCGCCAGGGAGTACGGCGGTCTTCTCGACAACCGTTCCTTTGGCGGAGCACAGGTGTCGCGGACGTTCTATGCAAGGGGTCAGACCGGTCAACAGCTGCTTCTCGGCGCCTACCAGGCGCTGGCGCGCCAGGTCGGTCTTGGCAATGTCGAGCTCATCACGAGGGCCGAGATGCTCGACCTCGTCGTACGCGACGGCAGCGCAGCGGGCATCGTCACGAGAGACCTCGTGACGGGGGCCGTCACCTCACACTCCGCCCACGCGGTCGTGCTCGCGACCGGTGGCTACAGCAACGTCTTCTACCTGTCGACCAACGCGAAGGCATGCAACGCAACGGCGATCTGGCGTGCCCACCGCACGGGGGCGCTGCT
>JBHHXA010000004.1:0-26473 GCA_046756805.1 Acidimicrobiia bacterium | reverse complement strand
AGCCCTGTGGCAAGCCGTAGACGACTTCTTCACCGACCGCTACGACGACTTCGAGGTATGCAGCGATAACGACGAACCAGCCGTAGGCCACGAGTCCGATCCGACGACCTAGCGGTCGGAGCCAGGAGACGGGGCCGGCAAACGGCAGCGTGGAGAGGCGGTGCGCCGTCTCTCCACGCTCGACCGCCGATGACCCGATGCACCAGAATGCGAGATCATGCTGACCGCCAGAATCCTCATCGCCGAGGACGAACCACGCCAGGCCAAGGTCCTCCAGCTCTATCTCGAGCGCGAGGGTCATTCGGTCGTTGTCGCACCGGACGGCTTGACGGCACTCGAGGAGATTCGCAGGCGCCGCCCCGACCTCGTACTCCTCGATGTGATGATGCCGCACCTCGATGGTCTCGACGTGTGCCGGGTCATCCGATCCGAGAGCGACGTGCCCATCATCATGGTCACGGCTCGCAGCACCGAAGAGGACCTCCTGGCCGGGCTCAACCTCGGGGCAGACGACTACATCAGCAAGCCGTACAAGCCTCGAGAGCTCGTGGCCAGAGTCCGCGCCATGCTCAGGCGGCATCAACGCGCCGCACCCGAGGAAGTCATCCAGCACAACGGTCTCGAGATGAACAGTCTGCGTCGGCAGGTCACGGTAGATGGGCACCCTGTGGAGCTGACGGCCAGGGAGTTCGACCTCCTGGCGACGCTGGCCGCAGAACCTGGTCGTGTGTTCACGAGAGCCCAGCTACTCGAGCGTGCCTTCGGGTTCGACTACCAGGGTCTGGACCGCACCGCAGACGCCCACATCCGGACCTTGCGACGGAAGCTCGCCGACGACCCCAACACACCCCGATTCATCGAAACCGTGTACGGCGTCGGGTACCGCCTCATCGATGTTCAATAGCCTCCGCTCACGCCTCACTGCAGCAGGGGTCACGCTCGCCATCCTCGCCGTGGGCATCACCGCGCTCGTCGTCGCCAACACGACGTCGGCGGACCTGATCAGTGACATCGACGCACGGCTCGACGACCAGTCTTTCGTCCTGTCCGAGCTCACGACGTACGCCATCGTCAACGGCAGTTGGAACGGCGTCGGGGAGCTGACCAAGTCCCTCTCTGCCGAAGTGGGCCTGCGCATCGCGGTGACCGACCTCGACGGCTCGGTGCTCGCAGATTCCGACCCTGACGCAGACCAGAGCGGGTTGCTGGCCGCTGCGTTCATCGACCCCAGCAACCCCATCTTTGGTGGACAGCTCACCGCCGCATCGGCCGATTCGGCGAGAGCCCTCGCAGAGCTCATGGCCACGTGCCTGGACGACGAGGGGATCCCCTTCACGATCGTGGAAGACGAGCTCGGGTTCGTCCAGGTCTTCCCCGAGTTCGCGTCAGACGAGGCCTTCGAAGCGGAGGCCCGCTGTTTCGATGACGCGGTGTTCGAGCTCGAGACGGGTGAGGAGCTCTTCGGTCTGTTCGATGACGAGATCGCCGAGCCGGCAGTGCTCTTCTTGGGGGCTGCGCAGAGCCCCCGGGTCAGCTGGCCGATCGTCCTCTCGGTGGCAGCGGTCGTCGCTGCCGTGCTCGCTGCAGCCGCATGGTGGTTCTCACGACGTCTCTCCACGCCGCTGATCTCGATGACGAATGCTGCGCTGCAGATCCGCGGTGGTGATCTCTCGGTACGCGTGGACGCAGCAGACTCGACCGAGATCGACGAGCTCGCTGCGGCCTTCAATGAGATGGCGACGGAGCTGGAGGACGCTGCAAACCGCCGACGCCGCTTCACCTCCGACGTCGCCCACGAGCTGAGGACGCCGCTCGCCAACATCACGAGCCATGTGGAAGCGCTCATCGACGGCATCGAGACACCATCGGCAGACACCCTGCGCGTCGTCCAGGCCGAAGTCGACCATGTCGCCACCCTCGTGAGCGATCTCCAGCAACTGACGCTGGTGGACGAGGGTCAGCTGCGTCTCGACCCGTTCGACGTCGTGCTCGCCGACGTTATCGATCAGGTGGTGCAAGGCAACCAGGCGCGAGCCTTGGCCGCAGAAGTCGCGCTCAACCACGTGGGCGAGGCGAGTGACCCGATCACGCTCGACCCGATTCGGATCCGCCAGGCAATCGACAACCTCGTCTCCAACGCCATTCGCCACACCCCGTCTGGGGGCGTCGTCATCATCTCCGTTGCACAGTTACCGGACGAAACCCTCGTCGCCATCCGCGACACAGGTCCCGGCATCCCAGAGGACTTCCTCGGTTACGTCTTCGATCGCTTCTCCAGAGCGGATCGGTCCCGCAGCCGACGGACGGGCGGTAGCGGGCTTGGTCTTCCCATCGCTCGGGAGTTGGTACGCGCCCATGGCGGGGACATCACCGCTGAGAACCTGGCGGGGGCGGGCGCCCAGCTCACGATCCGCCTACCCCGACCTGCGCCGCGGCCCTGAGCGAGGACGAGACGCCGGTCTGCCGCGACCAGCGCGAGATCCGCTGTCAGAATGCCGGCCATGTCGCGTCGCTTCGGATCCCTTCTGGTCGCCGCGACCTTGTTGCTGACGGGCTGCGCGCTCTCCGAGACACTCGACGGCAGCCCGGACATCTCCATCGAGATCGAGGTGCCGGACCGCATCGACTGGCGCCGCACCATCGGCGGCGTGGATGTGTTTGGTGCGGGGACCGAGCCTGACGCCGCCGAACTGGCATTGCTCGAGGCCGCGCTCGAGGAGGTCCCGTCGGCACTCCTCGACCTTGCCGATCTCCGCACGATCTATCGGATTCCCGAGGACGCGGATGCGAATAGAGAAGAGGCCCTCGCCTTTGCACGGGGTCCCGACGTCTACCTCACGGACGAGACCTTCGACCGCGTTGCGGGACGGTTCGAGCTCGCCGATGTAGTGGCGCACGAATTGACTCACGTCCTCCAGTTCCGATCTCTCACCGAGGAGGATCTCGACCGGATCACCGGCGTCATCGACGACGAGGTCTTCAGCGCAACCGCGTTCGTGATCGACTTCGCAGCCATCGCCGGGTGGCGAGACGTGGCGAATGGGGTCGCGCCCTCCTGGGTCCTCGACGACCCTGCCGGCACGACCGCCTATGGGCGCACCAGCCCGGCCGAAGACATGGCGGACACCGTCGGCCACGTGACCGCAGGTCGCGCCGGCGACGTGTCGCCACGACGGGTCGCCTGGGTCGAGGACACGCTCGGCACGAGCGAGCGTGAGCTGGCCCAAGGCAAGCCCTACCTCCCGGAAGGATCGGTTGAGATCGCTCCCGCCACGCCGCTCTACGACGAGGAGCGAGTCGCTGAGATCGCAGCGGGACCCGTCGAGCCCCGGTCGTTCACTCTTCCCGGTTCGAGCCCACGGGCGTCTTCGCTGGCTCGATCGAGCCAGGACGAGCTCGCAAGACGCGACATCGCCGGGTCGTTCCAGCGGGTGAACGACTCAGCCGTCACCCGCTTCGCAGGAGAGTTCATCCGCGGCGACGGGCTCCGCTTCCTCGTCGAGCTGTGGGACTTCAGGGATGCCCCGGGATTCAACGATCCGCCGCCGCAGCCCGTGCTG
Organism: Acidimicrobiia bacterium; assembly: GCA_046756805.1. Classification (GTDB taxonomy): domain Bacteria; phylum Actinomycetota; class Acidimicrobiia; order Spongiisociales; family UBA5794; genus CAMYMC01. The sequence goes on along the minus strand of JBHHXA010000004.1, from coordinate 22,913 downwards.
ACGTACGTGACGCTCGGCTAGCAGGCCGCCCCGCCGCCGGCGTCACATGCGGTCGACCACGGCGGCGCCGAATGCGCTGGTCCCAACCTCGGTGGCGCCATCCATGAGCCTGGCGAAGTCGTAGGTGACGATCTTGTCCGAGATCGCGGCCTCGAGACCCGACTCGATGAGATCGGCCGCCTCGCCCCAGCCCATGTAGCGGAACATGTTGGCGCCCGAGAGGATCACAGAGCCCGGGTTCACCTTGTCCTGGCCTGTGTACTTCGGAGCGGTGCCGTGGGTCGCTTCGAACACCGCGTGGCCGGTGTCGTAGTTGATGTTGCCTCCCGGTGCGATACCGATCCCACCCACCTGAGCGGCGAGCGCATCGGAGATGTAGTCACCGTTGAGGTTCATGGTCGCGATCACGTCGTACTCGGCGGGGCGGGTCAGGATCTGCTGGAGGAACGCGTCTGCGATGGAGTCCTTGACGAGGAGCCTGTCGCCGGCATTGCCGCCGGAGTCCTCCCACGACACTGCCACCTCCGCGAACTCGTCGGACACGACCTCGTATCCCCAGTTGCGGAACGCGCCCTCCGTGAACTTCATGATGTTGCCCTTGTGGACGAGCGTCACCGAAGACCGGCCGTTGTCCAGCGCATATCGCAGCGCGGCCCGCACGAGCCGTTTCGTGCCGGTCTCCGAGATGGGCTTGATGCCGATCCCGCTATCGGGTCTCAGCTCCCATCCGAAGTGCGAGTCGAAGTAGCCGATGAGCTCCTTGGCTCCCTGAGAGCCCGCCTCGAGCTCCTTGCCCGCATATACGTCCTCGGTGTTCTCGCGGAAGATCACCATGTCGATCAGCTCAGGCCGCTTCACCGGCGATGGCACGCCCTGGTACCAGCGCACCGGTCGCAGACACACGTACAGGTCGAGGATCTGGCGCATCGCAACGTTGAGGCTGCGGATGCCGCCACCGACCGGAGTGGTGAGCGGACCCTTGATGCCCACGAGGTGGGAACGGAAGGTATCGATGGTCTCGTCGGGGAGCCACTGCCCGGTGCGGTCGAACGCCTTCTGCCCGGCAAGCACCTCGGACCAGACCACCTGGCGTGAGCCGCCGTAGGCCTTGTGCACGGAGGAGTCGAAGACGTGCTCTGCGGCTCGCCAGATGTCCGGCCCGATCCCGTCACCTTCGATGTATGGGACGACCGGCTCGTCCGGTACCCGGAGACCGTCTTCGGTCATCGTGATGCGCTCGGCCACGGAAGCTCCTTGAGGATCGATTGAGCGTGCTTGGGAGTGTGCCGCGAGGCTAGCCCGGCATCACCCCCGATCCGTCAGGCGTCGACCCCGGTCATGCCGTCGAGGGCCCTGCGACCCAGCTGGTCCGAGTAGATGTGCCAGGGGTTGCGCTCTGTCTCGTCCCGGGTCTCGATCACGAAGTGGCAGCAGTCCGCGCCACCCGGTATGAGCGACTCGACCCAGCCGGTCATCGCGGGGTACCCGGCGGCGTCGACGGCTTCGATCATTCCCTCGACGAAGTATCGCTGCACACGGCAGTCGAAGGCCGTGTACCGATCCTGATGCGGGCACCAAAGGATGTCGAACTCGGCGCGCTCACCGGATGCGATCCACGGGCGCTCGAGCGAGGCGTAGATCACGGTGTTCATCCCCGTCACCAGATACGAGATCGTCGTCGCCTCGTCCATCTGCTCGGGGAAGTCCGAGTCCGCGATGAGCCCTTCCATGGCTTCCCGACCCGCCCTCTTGAGCCCCTTCCGGACGACCGCCTGTCCCTCGTCGCCAAAGGCCTCTTCCACGTCCTTGAGGATGTTGAGGACTCCCGTGGCCTGCATGGTGCCCCACACGAACAACGAGACGGGATCGAAATCGTCCCTCCCGGTGATCGCGCCACGAAGGTGCGCCACGGCTTCGGGATACGGCGTGCCGAGCCGCACGTCGGCGAACGACGACTCCCCCCGATCGCCGCCCGACCATATCCCTTCGTCGGTCGGGTACTGCGGCTGTGTCACGGCAGCTCCTTCACTGGGTCGGGTTCGTTCCACAAGCGTAGGGTCGAAGCTGGTGTCCCGGCCGCCATCGATAGGCAACCAGCCCGGGACACCGCAACACACAAGACCCCACGGTCCGGGACGAAAGCGAGACCCCCGATGGCACAACCCGCACGCGCAACCAACCGTCGCCTGCCGCCTCGGGTCGCCGTCGTAGCTGCACTGCTGGCAGGAATGCTGATCCCGGTAGCTGCATTCGCAGCCGGCGGCAGGTTTACCGACGACGACACCTCGATCTTCGAGACCGACATCGAGTGGACGGCAGCCAGCGGCATCACCATCGGATGCAACCCACCCGCCAACGACCGCTACTGCCCCGACGAGCCCGTCACCCGTGGTCAGATGGCCGCGTTCATGCACCGCCTCGCCGACAACCAAGCAGCCAACGCCTACTCCGTATTCCACGACGCTCCATTGCAGATCACCGGTGGGCTCTAGCCCGAGACTGCGGTCGAGCTGACGGGACTCCCAGCAGGAAGCTACGTCATCATCGCCAAGACGAGGTACGACCATCACGAGCAGTTTGCCTGGTTGGTGGGGTGCATCCTTGCTGCCGGCACCGATTTCGATAGGGCCATTCTCATGCTCGAGCCCGGGGCTCAGGCAGCGGTGACGATGACGGTTGCGCACACTTTCGCAACCGATGGGGGCGCCGCACAGCTGCAATGTCGGGACGACGGAAACGACGCCACGCTGACGGATACGAAGATCACCGCGATTGGCGTGAACAACCTGACCAACAACCCGGGCTAGAGGGGGAGGCCCTCCGGCCGATCAAACCATCTCAGTCCAGAAGCGGCCGCCCGACCGTACCGCGGCCGGAGCGCTCTGCGGCGGAAACCGTGTTGGCGAGCAGGGAGGCGATCGTCATCGGGCCCACACCGCCCGGGACGGGCGTGATGGCACCCACCACCTCGGTAACGGCCTCGAAGTCCACGTCACCGACCAGGCCCTCGTCTGTGCGATTCGTGCCGACGTCGATGACCGTCGCACCGGGCTTCACATCGCCGCCACCGATGAGGCGAGGCACACCGACGGCGGCCACGAGGATGTCCGCCTTTCGCGTGACCGCGCCCAGGTCGGGTGTGCGGGAGTGCGCCTGGACGACCGTTGCATCGACGCCCTTCTCCCCCAGAAGAAGCGCCATCGGCCTCCCGACGAGGAAAGAACGACCGACCACCACGGCCAGCTTCCCTGCGACCTCGATCTCGAAGTGATCGAGGATGCGCATGATGCCCGCAGGCGTGGCGGGCCGCGGCCCGGGACGGCCGAGCACCACGAGGCCCAGATTGTGGGGGTGGAGCCCGTCCGCATCCTTAGCGGGGGCCACGGTCTCCACCGCCCGGTTCCCGTCGAGTCCACCGGGGAGGGGTAGCTGCACGATCATCCCGTCGACGCGGTCGTCGGCGTTCAGCTCAGCGATGAGCGTCTCGACCTCGGTCTGCGTCGCAGTTTCAGGGAGGTGATGATCGAACGACAACATTCCCGCCGCTTCGGCGGCACGATGCTTGTTGCGGACGTAGATCTCCGACGCCGGGTCCTCACCGACGAGCACTGTGGCGAGACCCACGGTCCGGCCTCGCTCCACGAGCGCCTCCACCCGCGCGGCGACCTCGGACCGCACGACCGCGGCCACTTCCTTCCCCGACAGGATGCGGGCTGTCAATGCCTGAACTGCCTCTCGTTCGTGAACAGCAGGGCCATGTCCCTCTCGTCGGCGGCTGCTACGACCTCGGGGTCCCGGCGTGAACCGCCGGGTTCGACCAGTGCCGTGACGCCGGCCTCGGCGAGCACGTCGAGACCGTCGCGGAATGGGAGGAAGCCGTCGCTCGCGGCAACAGCCCCCATCGCCCGCGCTCCGGCCCTGGCCAGCGCACGCTCCGCGGCACCCACTCGGCTCTGGTCACCCGCTCCGACGCCGATCCCCGCGCCTTCTTTCGCAACCACCACCGCATTGGACTTCGTGTGAGCCGCCACGACCCAGGCAAACTCCAGATCCTGCGCTTCCTGAGGCGTGGGTGGCCGTGACGACACGACGTCCCAGCTCGCAGACGACGTGGAGACATCGAGTCGATCCTGCACGAGAAGGCCGTCCTCTACTCTGCGCATGTCGGCGTCGCCGCGATGCGGTGCAGTCGCTTCCAGGACCCGCATGCCCGGCTTGCGAGACAGAACCTCGATCGCCGCATCGTCGACGGCTGCGGCCACCACCACTTCCACGAACCTGGCCGACAGAAACTCGGCAGTGGCCGCGTCGACGGGTCCGTGCAATGCGACGACACCGCCGAATGCGGACAAAGGGTCACACTCCCAGGCTGCACTCACGGCATCGGCGATGCGGTGTCTCGACGCCACACCACAGGGGTTGGTGTGCTTTACGACCACCGCCGACCCCTCCGAAAGATCGCATGCGAGCGCCCAGGCGGCCTCGGCGTCCGCGTAGTTGTTGAACGACATCGGTTTACCCTGATGCTGGATCGCCGTGGACCACCACGGCGAGGCGCCGCGTGTCCGGTACAAGGCCGCGCCCTGGCCCGGGTTCTCCCCGTAGCGCAACTCGTCCTCACGGTCGAGCACGATGGTGAACGAGCCCGGCAGAGGCTCGTCGCGGGACATCCAGGCGGTGATCGCAGCGTCGTACTCGGCGGTCCTGGCGAACGCGGCTCTGGCGAGCCGTTCGCGCATCGGGGCGTCGAGACCCCCGGCTTCGACGGCCTCCGCCACCTCGTCGTACTGCTCGGGTGCGGTCACCACCCCCACCCAGGCGTAGTTCTTTGCCGCGGCACGAATCATCGCCGGTCCCCCGATGTCGATGTTCTCGACGGCGTCGGCGTCTGAGACACCGGGTACCGCGACGGTGGCCTCGAACGGGTACAGGTTCGCGACGACGAGGTCGACGAGGTCGATCTGTTGCGCATCCAGCTCGGCGCTGTGCGCGCTCGAGTCACGGATGGCGAGGATGCCGCCGTGAATCCGGGGGTGGAGCGTCTTCACTCGCCCCCCGAGGATCTCGGGCGACCCCGTCACTTCGGACACGTCGCGCACCCCGACGCCGGCCTCGCGTAACGTCTCTGCCGTCCCCCCTGACGAGATGATCTCGACCTCGCACCCGGTGAGCCGCTTGGCAAAATCGACGATCCCCCGCTTGTCGGAAACGGAGAGCAACGCACGTCGGACGGGCCGCACCGTCATCCCTCCCTCCACGTCACGATCCTTCCGTCGATCACGATGTCGCCCCGGGCAAAGGCGTCGATCACCATCGGGTACACCTCATGCTCGGCCTTCTGGATCCTCTCATGGAGCGTCGCCGGCGTGTCGTCCGACAGCACGGGAACGGCCTCTTGGAAGACGATTGGGCCATGGTCGACCTCTTCGTCGACGATATGGACGGTGACGCCGCTCACCTTCACCCCGTGCGCGAGCGCGTCCTCGACCGCGTGGGCACCGGGGAACGCGGGGAGCAGCGCGGGGTGGACATTGACGATGGCATCCGGAAACCTACGCATCGCCACCGGAGCCAGGATGCGCATGAACCCCGCGAGCACCATGAGCTCGGCACCGTGGGACTCTGCCGAATCGCACAGCTCCTCCGTGAACGAGGAACGGAGCGCCGCACCCGGCCACGGGACGGTGGCGACCGGGACTCCGGCGGCGCGGGCCCGATCGAGAGCAGCGACCTTCGGTCTGTCGGAGATGACGACCGCGACCCGTGCCCCAAACCCGGGCTTGGCGGCCGCGTCGAGGATCGCCTGAAGATTCGTTCCACTCCCCGACACGAGGACGGCTATCGGCAGAGCGTCGTTCATTCGGGCGGGAGCTTAAACGGCATGGCTCCCGGCCCGGCTGGTGCGCTCCTCAGAAACCGGGGATGCCGCGGTCGCGGCGCCGGCGGGGGGCGAATGCGCCGGAAAACGCATCGTCCCGGTAGAAGTCGCCCGGGACGGAGCCTTTTGTTGCGTAGTGGTAGAGGGCCGTTTGGAAGATCCCGCTGAGGGTGGCGATGACGATCGCGACGAGCACCACCCAGGCGACCGCGACCACGACCAGGGGCCACAGCCCCGCCGACCCTGCCGCGACGCCCACCACAATGGCGGGCAGCACCGCGACCAGGCCGAGGATGCTGAAGCCGACCTGCGCCGCGACGTTCTCCCCCCAGGTCCGCTTGAACAGCCTGCCCGAGCCCTTGATGGCGTCGCCGACGCCGAGACCCTCGATGACGATGATGGGCAGAACCAGGAAGGTGACCACCGACCACGCCATACCGGCGAGCCCGGCAACGATCCTGCCCAGTGCGCCGCCCCGCTCCTCGATGGCCCTGAGGACGATCGACACCGTGGCAGACACCAGGGCCCACGGCAGGATCTTGCCCGCCCGGAGGGCAGCCCCGCGCAGGGCACTGCCGACTGTCGGGTCACCCCCGCTGAGCCGTTCGTGGGCAGCGCTGACGAGGGCCGCATTGAAGAAGATCGTGACGTAGCTGAGCACCACGTACATCACGAACAGCAGGACGTATGAGGCGCCTTCCAGCTCTCCGTCGGTCGCGCCGATGAGCGGAAGCAGAAAACTGGCAGCGATGATGGCCGATGCAAGACCCGACAGGACGGGGAGCACCATCAGCTCCTTGTCGGCCTTGAGCACCTTCCACGAGGAACGGGCGATTTCGATGGTTGCGGAGATGCGTCCCATGGCCACAGGATACCGCGACCCCGGCCCTGCGACCGCGATCGCGGCCTTCGTGCCGGGACGCTGCCCTACATCGCTCCCGCCATCGCCGAGCCCATGTCGGTGGGCGTGGGGGCAATGGCGACGCCTGCCCCTTCGAGAGCGGCGATCTTGGCTTCGGCGGTGCCCGTGCCGCCCGAGATGATCGCACCGGCATGCCCCATCCGTTTGCCGGGTGGGGCGGTCGTGCCTGCGATGAACCCGGCGACCGGCTTGGTCATGTGGGCGGCGATCCAGTCCGCTGCGTCCTCTTCGGCTGTGCCGCCGATCTCGCCGATCATGACGACACCCTCGGTTGCGGGGTCCTCGTTGAACAGCTCGAGACAATCGACGAAGTTGGTCCCGTTGACGGGGTCGCCACCGATCCCGATCGCCGTCGTCTGCCCGAGACCGATGTTCGTGAGCTGGAACACCGCCTCGTACGTGAGGGTGCCGGAGCGGGAAACAACTCCGATGCGCCCCGGGGTGTGGATGTAGCCGGGCATGATCCCGATCTTGCATTGATGCGGAGTGATCACCCCCGGACAGTTGGGGCCCACGAGCCGGGTGGAGGTGTCCTGGAGGAACCGCCTGGCGACCACCATGTCCGCCACGGGGATCCCCTCCGTGATGCAGATCACGAGATCGAGCCCGGCAGCTGCCGCCTCCATGATGGCGTCCGCGGCGAACGGTGGCGGGACGTAGACCACGCTGGCCGTCGCGCCGGTGGCGGCAACCGCCTCGGCAACCGCGCCGAAGATGGGCAGGTCGAGCTCGTAGCGGTCCTCCCTGTCCGGCACACCGCTGTGATCCGTCTCGCCCGCGAACCGTTCCGACTCACCGGCACGGGACGGGTGCACGGCGCCGACCATCCGTGTGCCGTACGCCAGCGCGGTGTCGGTGTGGAACCTCCCCGTCCGGCCCATGCCCTGGACGAGCACCTTCGTGTCCTTGTCGACGAGCACCGACATCAGACGGCCTCCACGATCTTCTGCGCTCCGTCCTTCATATCGGATGCGCTCGTCACGTTCAGCCCCGATTCGTCGATGATCTGCTTGCCGAGCTCGACGTTCGTGCCTTCGAGCCGCACGACGAGCGGGACTTCGAGACCCACTTCCTGCACCGCTTCGACAACACCGGTCGCGATCGTGTCGCACTTCATGATGCCGCCGAAGATGTTGACGAAGATCCCCTTGACGTTGGGGTCGCGTGTGATGATCTTGAACGCCTCGGTGATCTTCTCCGCCGTGGCACCGCCGCCGACATCGAGGAAATTCGCGGGCTCCGCACCGAAGTACTTGATGATGTCCATCGTCGCCATCGCGAGCCCGGCACCGTTGACCATGCAGCCGATCGTGCCGTCGAGCTTGATGAAGCTCAGCCCGTGCTCTCCCGCCTCGACCTCTGCGGGGTCCTCCTCGGTCTCGTCTCGCATCGCGGCGACGTCGGGATGGCGGAACAGGGCGTTCGACTCGAAGCTCATCTTCCCGTCGAGCGCCTTCACTTCACCCGCGGTCGTGACCACGAGCGGGTTGATCTCGATCAGGTCGGTGTCCAGCTCGACTGCTGCCTTCGTCAAGGCCTGCATGAACCGCACGCCGTTGCTATGAGCACCACCCTCGAGCCCGAGACCCGTGGCAAGGCGGGCCGCCTGGAACGACAGAAGGCCGAACGCGGGATCGATCTCCTCCCGGAGGATCTGCTCCGGAGTGTTGGCAGCTACGTCCTCGATCTCCGTCCCTCCCTCCGTGGAGCACATGACGATGTTCCGTCCTGCGCCGCGATCGAGCAGGACGGAGAGGTACAGCTCCGTCTCGATGTCGATGCCCTGCTCGATGTAGAGCCTGCCGACCTTCTTGCCCCCGGCGCCGGTCTGGATCGTGACGAGCGTCGAACCGAGCATCCTCTCCGCCAGGTCTCGCACTCGTGCCTCGGCTGCGACGACCCCGCCGGAGATGCCTTCGGTCACAACCGTCACCCCGCCGAGGTCGGGGTGCTCGCGAAACCGGCCCTTGCCTCTGCCGCCGGCGTGGATCTGTGCCTTCACGACGACCACCGGGTTCCCGCTCGATGCGACGAGGGGCGCCACTGCCTCGACGGCCTCGTCCACGGTGGTGGCGGAACGCCCTCCCGGGACGGGGATCCCGCGCGCCTCCATCAGCATCTTCGCCTGGTATTCGTGGATCTTCACGAACGCTCCTGTATCACGGGATCCCGATGCACGGTCACCTCCTGGTCACGTCGCCGGGTGCGGCGACTCGACGATGTTCTCCTCGGCCCAACCGGTGATCTCGCCGAGCGATGCGCCAGGTGTGAAGATGCGGGCAAGACCCGCGGACTCGAGTGCCGGAATGTCCGCTTCCGGGATGACGCCTCCTCCGAAGACCACGACGTCGTCAACGCCGCGTTGTCGCAGAGTCGCGACGACCTGTGGGAAGAGCGTCATGTGCGCCCCGGACAACGCGGACAGGCCGATCGCACGCACGTCCTCCTGAATGGCTGCCTCGACGATCTCCTCCGGCGTCTGGTGAAGCCCGGTGTACACGACCTCGTACCCCGCGTCTCGGAGAGCACGGGCGACGACCTTCGCCCCGCGGTCGTGACCGTCCAGGCCTGGCTTGGCGATGAGCACTCTCGGTGGCATCAGGCGGGAGCCTACCGCCCGGGCTGCTCGCCCCAGCGGAGGGGACGTGGGGCTACACCTTCTCCAGAGGCGCCCATGCCAGCAGCAGCCGCTTCACGCCCTGGCCGTCGAAGGCCACGAGGGCCTCGGCCCGCTCCCCGTCTCCGATCACGTCCTGGACGACGCCGTTTCCCCAGTGCATGTGGCGGACCCTGTCGCCCACCGCCACCTCGATCCCTTCATGGGGGACGGGAGCTGCTCTCTCCAGTCTGCGATCGCGCTTGTGACGGGTCGCCGTCGTCACCAGTTCCGGCGGGATCTCACCAAGGAACCGGCTCGGAGGGTTGTAGTTGTTGGAGCCCCACAGATTGCGGCTCCAGGCTCTCGTCAGATAGAGGCGCTCCTTCGCCCGGGTGATCCCCACGTACGCGAGCCTCCTCTCCTCTTCGAGCTCCGCCGGCTCCCCCAACGACCGCATGTGAGGAAAGACACCGTCCTCGAGACCGGTGACGAACACCACCGGGAACTCCAGGCCTTTGGCGTTGTGCAGCGTCATCAACGTCACCGCCTCGCCGTCACGCAGGTTGTCCACGTCCGTGACGAGGCTGATCGACTCGAGGAAAAGCTCCAGCTTGCGCATCCCGTCTGCCGCCTCCCACTCGGTGAGTCCGATCGCGAGGGGTCCGGTGTCTTCGAAGTCGGCCACCGCGCTCAGCAGCTCCTTGAGGTTCTCCTCCCGGCCCATGGCCTCGATCGTGCGCTCAGACCGGATCATGTCCATGTACCCCGACATGTCGAGGACGGCCTGCAACGCGGCACCGGGACCCCCGGCTGCCTGTGCCGAGAGATGATCGACGAGTCCGACGAACTCGGCGATGGACCGCTGAGCGCGGGCGGAGAGCCGCGGGTTGTCACCTGCGAGACGAAGCGCCTCGAGGAACGTCAGGCCCTCCGCCTCGGCGTGACGGTCGACATGGGCCACACTCGTGTCTCCGATCGCCCGTTTCGGCACATTCACGACTCGTTTGACCGAGACCGTGTCGTCGGGGTTGACGAGCACCCGGAGATACGCCAGTACGTCCTTGACCTCGCGTCGGTCGTAGTACTTCTGGCCGCCGATGACCTGATAAGGAACCGCGAACTTCACGAACAACTCCTCGAGCACACGGCTCTGAGCATTCGTCCTGTAGAAGACAGCGATGTCTCCCAGGCTGCGCCCACCCTTCTCGAGCTCTCCGATCTGCTCGGCAACGAAGCCGGCCTCGTCGTGCTCGTCCTGCGCTTCGAACGTCACCACCGGATCTCCAGTGCCCAGATCGGTCCAGAGTCGCTTCGGCTTGCGTCGCTCGTTGTGGGAGATCACGGCGTTGGCCGCATTGAGGATCGTCTGCGTCGAGCGATAGTTCCGCTCGAGCAAGATGATCCGCGCATCGGGGAAGTCCTTCTCGAACTCGTTGATGTTGCGGATGTCGGCACCCCGCCAGCGGTAGATGCTCTGGTCGCCGTCCCCGACCACACAGAGGTTGCGATGTTGCGCCGTGAGGAGGCGGACGAGAACGTACTGGGCGTGGTTCGTGTCCTGGTACTCGTCGACGAACACGTACCGGAAGCGCTCCTGGTAGTGCTCGAGCACGTCCGGGAAGGCCTGGAACAGCTCGACCGTCAGCATGAGCAGATCGTCGAAATCGACCGCTGAGGCCTCGACGAGCCGCTGCTGGTACAGCCGGTAGACGTCGGCGACCTTCTCGTGATAGAACCCGCTGCCCGTGCTCGAGAACGTCTCGAAGTCCACGAGCTCGTTCTTTGCACTCGAGATCGCGGCGCGCAGGTTGCGCGGAGGGAACCGCTTCGGGTCGAGGTCGAGATCCTTCGTGCACAACGTGACCAGCCGCAACGAATCAGACTCGTCGTAGATCGAGAAGGCCGATCGATAGCCGAGACGGTGCACCTCGCGGCGGAGGATCCTGCTGCACGCTGAGTGGAAGGTCGACACCCACATGTCGTTCGCCATCGGGCCCACCAGCTCGGCGACGCGGTCCTTCATCTCGCGCGCGGCCTTGTTCGTGAACGTGATGGCGAGGATCGACCAGGGCGAGGCTCCCAGATCCCTGATCAAGTGGGCGATGCGGTGGGTCAGCACCCTCGTCTTTCCGGAGCCTGCCCCTGCAACGACCAGTACCGGGCCATCGGTCGCCGCTACCGCCTCACGTTGTGAGGGGTTGAGATCGGAGAGAAGTGCAGAGTCGGGCATCAGACGCCCGAGTATACGGACGAACTACATCCGCGTAATTGGGTCGGAACCGCTCACCGACCGTAGAGAGCGCCGAAGCTCGTCTCCACCTCGCGGGCAAGGGCGGCGGTGAACTCCTGCGCCGCGGAAACCACCGTTGCGATGGGCGGTTCGATGGTGCGCAGCGTCCGGGCGACGCTGGACGGGAACGCACCCTTGCCGCGCGCGACGAGCACCAGGAGGCCAACCACCGTACCGTGGGCGCGGAGCCCTGCCGCATACCAGGAGCCCCAACCGGAAGGTACGACGCCCCTGCCGTCACCGGGTCTGCCGAACCACATCAGCTCAGAAGCTGCCAGCGTGTCGGTGCCGAGGACGGAGGCGAGCTGACGCATCGCGAAGTCGGCGACCTCGGTGGCGTCGTTGTCTGCGACCTGCTCGTGCGCGTATGCGTAGATACTCCGGTCGTCCGCCAAGGCCAGAGCGGCAACGTCGAACGCTACGATCTTCGTCATGTGCTCGAAGACGGATGCGAGGACGTCGTCGAGTCGGGAAGCGTCTGCTGCAAGAGCGCTAAGTTCGCCGACGACCGTGGCCTCGAAGAGCTTGCGGTCGAGCATCTCGCACACGCGGGTCATGACGTCGGTCTCGCCGAGTGCGGGCGGGTCGTCCGTGTCCTGACGGCTGAGCTCCATCAACGCTCGCGAGGCCAGCGCCGAGTTGATGACGCCCACGAGTCCCTGACCCAGCGAGTCCTTGGTGACGTAGCCGTCTGCGCCCGAGCGCTCGGCCCAGTACCTGTCCTCGACGGAGTCGCGTCCGGTGAGGATCAGCACGGGAGTTGCTGCGAGCACGGGATCCTCTTTCACGAGGCGGCACACCACGTAACCGTTGAGCCCCGGCATCGACAGATCGAGGAGGATGAGCGCGGGGCGTTGCTCGAAGATGCGGGTCGCGGCCTCGACGCCATCGGCGGCTTCGACCACCTCATAACCCTCTGCTGCGAGCAGTTTCGACACTGCGGCTCGCAGGATCTGGCTGTCATCCGCGACGAGGATCTTCACCCTGTCTCGCCTTTCACATCGAGCATCCTTCGTAACGTGTCGGCCAGTGCGCCCTCACGAAAATCAGCTTTCTCGAAGAAAACGTCCACACCGGCACGCTTCGCCCTGTCTTGATCCTCCGGCGTTGCGACCCCGGAGAGCATGACCACTGGGAGATCAGAGAACCGCGCTCTCACCTGGTCGACGAGTGCGATACCGTCCTCCTGGGGCATGGAGAAGTCGACGACGACCGCATCCGCTCCCTGGGTCCGCAACATCTCCAGTGCATCGGCGACACTCGATGCGACGCTCGTGGAGAAGCCGCTCGAAGCGAGAGCGCCGGACACGACGGCACGAGCGCCGATGGAGTCGTCCACCACGAGTACCCGGGCCGGCGTCGCATCCTCGGGAACATCGAGCTGGAGACGATCGAACAGCGTGCCTGCGTCGAGGACCAGGACCACCTCTCCGGCGCCGAGCAGAGCAGCTCCGGAGATGTGGGACGGACCCGAGAGCAGCGGGCCCAGCTCCTTGACCACGACCTCTCGCACCCCCGTCACGCTTTCAGCGGTGAACGCGAACTCGCCCAGCCGATGCGACACCACTACAACGTAGCTCGGGTCGCCGGGTGCCGCCGCACCGACCAGCTCGCCGAAGGGGACGACGGGAACCTCTCTGCCATGCCAGTCGAGGGCAGGAGCTGCGCTCCGCCAGTCGATCTCTGCGCCCGCACCGGGGATGACCTCGTCGACCACTGCCTCAGGAAGACCCCACCTCCTCCCGTCCTCCTCGACGACGACCACGCGTTGCAGGGCTCGCGACGTCGGCACCGTGACGGTGACGCTGGTGCCTACGCCCGCAGTGGTCTCGAGCTTGACCCGGCCGAACAAGGCCTCGACGGCCTGGGCGACCGCCGCCAGCCCATCTCCCTCTCCACCGAGGTCGCCGGGAAGAACCGTGGAGAATCCGGACGCGAACAGGACGGTCCTGAGCTTGTCGACGTCGACACCCTCGGTGGCCTCGTACAGGTCGAGTTCGATGGCCCTGCTCCGCACCAGCTCCCAATCGACTCCGGCACCGTCGTCGGTCACGACGATCTCGAGCATCCCGTCCTTGACGGTCGTCGTGACGGACAAGAGACCGGTCGTCGTCTTCCCGACTTTGGCCCTCGTTGGTGGTGGTTCGATCCCGTGCCGGATGGCGTTGACGATGATCTGCCGCACCGGGTCCGAGATGACATCGACGACCTGCCGGTCTACGGCGAGATCGTCGTCACCGACGATCTCGAACTTCACGTCCTTCTCGAGCTTCTTGGCGAGGTAGCGCACGAGCTGCGGCAGCGAGTTCGTCATGCCCGACAGGGGAATCGCGGCCAGCGCGAGCGCATCGTGCTGCAACCCTGCAACGGCATCTGCGACGCCTTGCAACGTCGGCGACGCGGCATGATGCTCCTCGAGCAGAGAGCGCACCGTGGCGACCTCGTTGCGGATGTCGGAGACCGCGTTGATGAGCCGGTAGAGCCTCCCCGCGTTCACCGCCATCGTCTGACCTGCTGCCCACGACTCAAGAGCCCCGATGAGGCCCCCCAGCTGAGCGGTGTCGGTCGGTGGCGCACCGAACCGGGGACGTGACGGGACGGCACCCGGCACCTCGACATCGGGACGGAGCGGTATCACCTCGCCCGATGTCGGACGCTCCTCGTCCTGATCGACCGTTTCCTCCTCACCATCCGGGTCCGCCGGCTCGCTCTCTGGCTGGAAGGCCGCATCCCGCGGGTCGGAGTCGGGGACGGGGTCGGAGTCGGGAGCGGTGTCGCCGTCGGGGTCGGGCAGGGTGTCTGTGGCTTCATCCGCATCATGGTCGGACACGGCATCGGCGGTGACGGGAGTCTGCGGGGCTTCGGGTGGTGACGGCTCCGTCGGGCCCGGCTCCGGCGGCGTTGGTGCGGGCCCGGTTCCTTCGAGCGCCGCGATGGCGCCCGCCAGCTCGGGGGTACCTTCGTCGGGGTCTGCCTTGGCTGCCGGGGGGATGGCCACCGCCACCGCCTCGAGCCGCTCTCCGAGACCGGCACTGGGCTCCTCATCACCGTGCTGGATCCCTCGCCACAGCTCCTCGATGAGACGGCCGGCCTGGGAGAGCATCTCGAATCCCATGACCCGGCTCGTGCCTTTGATCGTGTGCCCTTCGCGGAGCATGGCGCCGGCGAGCTCGCCGTCGACGGCCTCCTCTTGCATCGCGCGCGCACCCTCGAGGAGCCGAGCACACCGTTCCCCGAGCTCGGTGAAGAACATCTCTTGGAGCTCTGGATCGCTCGTCCAGTTCACCGGTCACCTCGTCTGCCGCGGAGGGCGCGGCACGCCACAAAACCCGTCCCTGTGGATATCGACGCCGGAGCTAGTCAGCTTGAGGACTGAGCCTTCACTCCCACTCGATCGTGGCCGGCGGCTTCGACGAGACGTCGTACGCCACTCTGTTGATTCCCGGCACCTCGTTGATCACGCGCGAGGAGATACGCTCCAGCACCTCGTAAGGCAAACGCACCCAATCGGCCGTCATGGCGTCGTCGCTGGAAACGGCGCGCACGATGAGCGGGTACGCATACGTCCTGCCGTCGCCTTGCACACCGACGGTGCGGATGGCCGGCAGGATGCCGAACGTCTGCCAGATCCTCCGATAGAGACCCGCCTTGCGGATCTCTTCGAGAACGATGGCATCGGCGGCCCTGAGGATGTCGAGCCGTTCGCGGGTGACTTCGCCGATGATGCGCACTGCAAGACCAGGACCGGGAAACGGCTGACGCCAGACGATCTTCTCCGGCAGACCCAGCTCCTCGCCGATGGCACGCACCTCGTCCTTGAACAGATCGCGGAGCGGCTCGATGAGGGAGAGCTCCATGTCCGCCGGCAACCCGCCGACGTTGTGGTGGCTCTTGATCTTCGCCGCATCCGACGTGCCGGACTCGATCACGTCCGGATAGAGGGTGCCCTGGACGAGGTGCCGGGCATCTTCGATCTCGGCCGCGACCTCCTCGAACACACGGATGAACGTCTCGCCGATGATCTTCCGCTTCTGCTCGGGGTCCGTAACACCGGCGAGAGCATCGAGGAACCGGTCCTCTGCTCTGACGTGCAGGAGGTTGACGTGGAAGTTGGCGCGGAACGTCTCCTCGACCTGTTCGGCCTCGCCGCGGCGGAGCAGGCCGTGATCCACGAAGACGCACACCAGACGATCACCCACGGCCTTGTGCACGAGCGCAGCTGCGACTGAGGAGTCGACGCCGCCGGACAGACCGCAGATCACCGACCCGTCACCGGCCGAGGCGCGGATCGCGGCCGCGGCCTGTTCGATGATGCCGACGTGAGTCCAGGTCGGTCTGGCGTGACAGACGCTGTAGAGGAACCGCTTGAGGATGTCCCGTCCGTGTGGTGTGTGGGCCACCTCGGGGTGGAACTGGACACCGTAGAGGCGGCGTGCCGGGTCCTCCATCGCTGCGACCGGCGAGTCGCCGGTGGCGCCTGTCACGCGGAATCCGTCCGGAGCGCCGACGACGGCGTCGCGATGGCTCATCCACACGTTCATCTCGGCCGGCAGATCGGTGAACAGACCGCCGCCATAGGACTGAAGTGTGGTCCCGCCGTACTCGGCCACGTCATTGCGCGCCACGGTCCCGCCGAGGACGTGCGCCAGGACCTGATGGCCATAGCAAATGCCGAGCACGGGGATCCCGAGGTCGAACAGCGCGGGATCGACCTCGTAGGCGTCCTCGGCGTACACGGACGCAGGCCCGCCGGACAGGATGATCCCGACGGGGTCGAGCGTCTTGACCTCGGCAGCGCCGATATCCCTGGGCACGATCTCGGAGTAGACGTGCGCCTCGCGAACCCGACGAGCGATGAGCTGCGCGTACTGGGCGCCGAGGTCGACGACGAGCACCTTGTCGAAATCTCCTCCGGATGCCTGTCCGGAGGGACCGGATGGCGTCATCAGCCCATCCCGACGCCCTGGGACCGCTGGAGACGCTTCCCCTCGGTCTGCAACGCGGGGGCGACCATGACCTCAGCCCGCTGGAACTCCTTGACGTCGGCGTAGCCCGTCGTCGCCATCGAGACCCGCAGCGCACCGAACAGGTTACGTCTGCCGTCGTTCTCGTGCGCCGGCCCGACCAGGATCTCCGCCAGGGTACCGAGCCGGCCCGTTGCTACTCGTGCGCCGCGGGGCAGCGTGGGATGGAACGTCGCCATCCCCCAGTGATAGCCCTGGGCCGGAGCCTCCTCGGCCGCGGTGAGCGGGGAGCCCAGCATCACCGCATCCGCACCACAGGCGATGGCCTTGGCGATGTCGCCACCCGTCCGCATCCCGCCGTCCGCGATGACGTGGACGTAACGTCCCGTTTCCTCGAGATACCGAACCCGGGCGCCTGCCGCGTCTGCGATCGCGGTCGCCTGCGGGACGCCGATGCCGAGCACACCCCGCGAGGTGCAGGCAGCGCCGGGGCCCACGCCCACGAGCACCCCGACTGCTCCGGTCCGCATGAGGTGGAGGGCGCCCGAGTACGACGCCACACCACCGACGATGACGGGCAGCTCGGCAGCGCCGATGAAAGCGAACAAGTCGAGCGGCTCCGTCCTGGTCGAGACGTGCTCGGCCGACACGACGGTGCCCTGGACCACGAGCACGTCGAGACCGCCTTCGAGGGCTCGCTGATAGCACGTCTCGACGCGTTGCGGGGTGAGGCTGGCGGATGCGATCACACCACCCGCCTTGATCTCAGCGACGCGCGCCGTCACCAGCTCGGGCTTGATCGGCTCCTGGTACACCTTCTGGATCGTCCGCGTCGCCTCATCGTCCGGCGCTGCCGCGATCTCGGCGTAGACCGGCATGGGATCTTCGTACCGCGTCCACAGGCCTTCGAGGTTGAGTACCGCGAGACCGCCGAGCTTGCCGATCTCGATCGCCGTCTGCGGACTCACCGCCGAGTCCATCCCGGAGGCCATCATCGGAAGATCGAGCGTGTAGGCGTCCATCTCCCATCTCAGGTCGATGTCGTCCGGGTCCCTCGTCCGCCGCGAGGGAACGATGGCGATGTCGTCGAACCCCCAGGCGCGACGACCCGACTTCCCTATGCCGATATCGATCTCCACCTGTTTGGTACCTCTCCGTGCGGCGCCGGCGCTGGCGTTGCGAGCGTACCAGAGGGTGAAGGAACCGCACCGCGCCCTGTCTGGCGTACGAACCGCGACGATGCACCGGCCGATTCCGTGCGCGAGCGGCTACTCGTACCAGGCGGCCGGCGGTCAGGACACATGGAACATCGGCCATTGGCATCGCGCCGATCTCGCTTCGCAGCCGTGAAGCGTGACCGGCTCGGTCCCACCCGTTGGAGCGGCCGGCCGGACGTCGAGCGTCGTGGACCGCCCAGCGCAGAGCCGTACACGGTCGAGCAAGGCGTAATTCATACCGATCCGGTTCATGGGAGAAGGGAAACGGGTGCGTACCCGTTCCAAGTTCAGCGTCCACGCTCCGGGCGCCGGCTTCATCGAGCTGCTGAACGGCGACCCCTCCCACGAACCGGGGCTGGACGAGAAACTGCTCCGGCTGGCCCAGCGCGAGGCGTTCGACCTCACCTATCTCGTCGAGGACCTTCTCGTCTTTGGCCGCGGCGACGACGGCGACCTCGTGGTCGATGAGATACCGGTCGACCTGCGGGTCGAACTCGCCCGCGTGCTCGAGCCAATCGATCGACCGAAAGGAACCACAGTCGAGACGATCGGCGATGCCGTCGCGTGTGGCGACCCGACGCGCATTCGGCAAGTGATCCGCAACCTCCTCACGAACGCGTTTCGCTACGGCGGCAGCCGAATCACCGTCGCGCCGGGTCGCCACGACGTGATGGTGAGACTCGTCGTGTGCGACGACGGTGAGGGTATCCCCAGTGAATACGTCAACAAGATCTTCGAGCCATATCACCAGGCACACGCGGCACCTACGCTGCCCGGATCGGTGGGCCTCGGACTGGCAGCGTCGCTGCGTCTCGCCAGGAGGATGGGCGGGGACCTCGTCTACGAGCGCCGGGACGATGAGACCGTCTTCGCTTTGACGCTGCCCGTCCCGTCACCGACCGCGCTGGAGCCGCCCCTCGTCACGAGCATCGAGAGGTAGCTGGTCGCCACGCGCGGCCTGCCATGGCGAGCGGCACCGTTCCACCGCAACCCGCCGCCTGGACGCTGCTCGATCGACCGTAACCTTGGATCGTGGCGCAGATCCTGCTGTTCGTGTCCATTCTCGGGTTGCTCGGCGCCCTCAATGCGTTGCGCCCACCCCACACCGAGCGCCCCCCACAGCGACGTCCGCCGTGGCTGCCGGCGATGCTCACCACGGAGCTCATCCCGCTGCGCATAGGAGTCCGAACCGTGCTGGTCGCCATCACGGCCTGGGTCGGCGCCCTCGATCAGCGGGCCGGGCACATCGCCCTTGGCGTCACTGCCGCCACCTGGGTGTTGTACCTGGTGCTGCTGTGGCGATCCGGCAGCGCGGGCAAGGAGATGCGGCGTGCGCTCGAGGCCGCCGGATTCGACGCTCCCTCGCACCACGGCAGCTTCGACTGGGTCGCGATGGCAACGGGGAATCCCTACCTGCTGCCGCGCCGGCTGCGACGCACCGCGGACATCGAGTACGCCCCCGGCCTGGGACTCGACATCTACCGGCACAGGGACCACGACGCCGAAGGGTCGCCAACCCTGGTCCAGATCCACGGTGGCGGATGGCATGGCGGCAACAGACGCCAGCAGGGTCGTCCGCTCCTGCACCACATGGCACGACGGGGCTGGGTCGGCGTCAGTGTCAGCTATCCGCTGGTCCCGGCAGCCACGTTCCCCGAGATGCTCGTCGCCCTCAAAGCAGCGCTCGCCTGGTTGCGCACCGACGGCGCGACATACGGCGTCGATCCCGACCGCATCTTCGTCACAGGAGGATCGGCGGGAGCGCACCTCGCGGCGCTCACCGCGCTCACCGCGGGCCGTCACGAGTATCAGCCGGGCTTCGAAGAGGCGGATACGACCGTGCAAGGCGCCGTGACGTTGTACGGCACCTACGACTTCCTCAACCGCAATGAGACGAGGGACCCGTGGGCAGTGATCCCCCGTGGCGTGATGAAGAGCTCACCGGCCGAAGACGAGGCGCGGTACCGCGAGGCGTCGCCCCTGGATCAGGTCCATGCCGGGGCGCCGCCGTTCCTCGTGATTCACGGCTCACACGACTCGCTCGTGTCCTCGGAGGAGTCGCGTCAGTTCGCCGCGGCGCTGCGACGGGCATCTGCGGCGCCGGTGGCGTACGCCGAGATCCCCGGCGCCACCCACGCTTTCGACATCGTGCCTTCCTTGCGCACCCAGCTGACGATGCGCGGCATTTCCACGTTCCTGGAAGCCCTGGCCCGGCCCCGATCGGAAGGCATCGGCGCCCCGGAGCCGCACCCCGATGCGGTCACACCCGCTCGAGGCCGACGGCGCGACGCACCTCGCGCTGGTAGCCCTCGGCGCTCGTTCTGGCGTCGAGGGCGCCCTTCTGCATGAGCCGGGCGACCTCGGCGTCGTCGAGCTCGCTGTAGCGCGACTTGATGGGCGCTGCGAGCGTGATCACCGCTTCTGCCACGGCCTCCTTGAAGGCCCCGTAGCCCGAAGCGGAGTGCTCGTCGACGAGGCTCTCGATGGAGCGGTCGGTGGCGGCGGACATGATCTCGAGAAGGTTGGAGATCCCGGGTTTGTCGTCCCAATCGAGCCGGATCGTGGGCTCGGAATCGGTGACGGCACTCTTGATCTTCTTCCTGATGGTGTCCGCCGGGTCGAGCATGAGGACCTTGCTCTTCGGATTGGGGTCCGTCTTCGACATCTTCGCCGTGGGGTCGGTGAGCCCCATGACACGGGCGGCATGCTCGGGGATCAAGGCATCGGGCACGGGGAAGACGTCGCCGTACCGATTGTTGAAACGCTCTGCGAGGTCCCGCGTCATCTCGAGATGCTGCCGCTGGTCATCCCCCACGGGGACGAGGTCGGCACGATGCAACAGGATGTCCGCAGCCATGAGCACGGGATAGGCGTACAGGCCGAGGTTGGCGCCCGCCGCTTCGGACTTCTCCTTGAACTGCGTCATCCGGTTGAGCACACCCGTAGGCGTCATCGCCCCCAGGATCCACGACAGCTCGGCATGCTGCGGGACCTGGCTCTGGAAATACACGAGCGAGCGATCCGGATCGATCCCGACCGCAAGGAGCATCTTGGCGGCCTCGAGACGGTTGCGATGAAGATCTGCAGGCTCGACCGGTGCGGTCAGAGCGTGGAGATCGACGACGCAATAGATCGCCTCGTATGCATCCTGAAGCTTGACCCAGTTGCGGAACGCGCCGAGGTAGGTGCCGATGTGCATGTTGCCCGTCGGCTGGACACCAGAAAAGACCTTGCGTTTGCCGTCCACTGCTCCATCTCCGTCTTGCTTGTCACACGAGAAACCGCCGGGGCCACGGCCTCCGGCGGTCGGTTGCGCGCGGGAGGGCCGTCAGCTCGTCCCGAACCACCAGCGCCGACCGTACTTCACGGCGGGGAGGTTACCCGTCCGCACCGATGGCAGACAACGCACACACACTGCCGCCGTGGCACGCGCACGTCTCTCCGTCGTCGCGGCGATCCTTTTCGCGTCGTGCGCAGGCGGCGACGATCCCATCCAACCCCTGGTGGAGGCGACCGAGGCCGAGCGCGCCGGACACCGCGCAGGCTGCATGCCACCGCGTTCACGGGCCTGTGCCGGGACCGGTGCCCGAATACCGGCACCTGTACGTCGTCGACCCCGGTGGTTCGCTCGGAGGCGACGTCCGTGCCGCCATTCGCAGCTCCGCCGGGGCGACACCGCTCTTCGTCGAGTCGATGGAGCCCTTCATCAACGCCGAGGGTCGTCACGTCTACAACCGCCGGGCATTCTCCTTCTCGCCCTTCCGCCTCGCCGCACCCGGCGTCTACACGCTCGACGTCTTCCGGTCGACGAGCCGGTTCGATGCGTTCGGCGAACAGCTGCTCTGCCGATGGAGCGGCTCTTCGTGGACCGCGGTCGATCCGGCCGAACTCTGGATCACGGTCACCACCGCGGTGTCCTGAGGTCAGCGATCGCCTGCGACGACGCCGAACTCGTCGGCGACGATCGACTCCAGATCCTCGAAGGTCAGGGGACCCTGTACCTTTCGTACGATCGCGCCTTCCTCGTCGAAGAAGACGGTGAACGGCATCGTGATGCCCCCGAGCTCCGCGTAGAACTCACCTGGGCGGTCGAGCCCGAGGTCGTAGGTCACGCCGGCCCGTGCCGCGAGCCGGTCCGCCGCACCTCGGCCATCCTGGAGGTTGAGACCGAGCACACCGAGGTCACCGACAGTCGCTTCGTGAAGTGGTTGCAGCGCCGCCGACATCTCGGCGATGCAGGAAGGACACCACGACGCCCAGAAGTTGACGACCAGCGGCTCTCCGACGTGGTCCCGCAGCGTGGCGCGGGTGCCGTCCCATCGCTCGAACGACCAGTCCAGGACGCTGAGGCCGATAGCCGGGCCGCCTTGAGCTGCGGCGTCGGAACCCGCGGGCGCCGAGCGCCCGACCGCCCAGAATCCGGCAACGATGAGCAGAAGGAGGGCCGCAACGCCCGCGAGCGGAGCAAGCAGTGAGTGACGAGAAGGGGCCACAGGCACGGCGGCCACCGCGATACGCGCCTCGTGTGCCGCTGCCGTCAGCTGCTCTTGAACAGTCATGCCGTGGTCTCCTCAGTTCGGTATTCGTCGACCTCGAGGCTGCTCCGCAGCGTGTCGTGCGCCCTGCGGAGATGGGTCCGTGCCGTCTCGGCTCCGATGCCGAGGATCTCGCCGATCTCTCGGAGGCTCAGCTCCTCCAGGTAGCGAAGCGCGACGACCTGCGCCTGCCTCTGTGGAAGACGCCGTACCTCGTGCCACACGCCGGCTGCATCGGCAGGCATCGGCTGCACGTGCAGGCGCAGCGGCCGTAGCCGGGCCAACGCCCGCAGCTCTGCAGAACGACGGCGAAGCAAGGACACCGACCGATTCGCGACGGCACGTCGCACCCATGGTCCGGGTCTGTCATAGGTCCCGACCACATTCCACCGGCGCGCTGCAGCGGCGAACGCCTCCTGCGCCAGATCCTCGGCCACGAGCCTGGAGCCGGAGAGCGCGTAGGCCAGTGCGACAACGCGGCGGAATTCCCTGCGAAAGAATGCATCGA
>JBHHXA010000003.1:0-27243 GCA_046756805.1 Acidimicrobiia bacterium | reverse complement strand
GTCACAGAGATCGCAGACCGCAGCGGCCTCGATCACGACAAGGTCGCCATTGCACTGGCGGCACCGGGCGAATGTGTCTCCCTCGACCGCAGGGTCGGTGAGGACGGTGACAGCGAGTTCGGGGACTTCGTCGAGGACGAGCGGGCCGTCGACCCGCACACCCACGCGGTGGAGAAGACCAGGCTGCGCTCCCTGCTTCGAGCGATGGCCATCCTCAGCAATGAGGAACGGAGCGTTCTCCTCCTCAGGTACGGGATGGACAGGGGTAATCCACGCACGCTCTCGGAAGTGGGAGCACTCCTCGACCTCACCAGGGAGCGGGTGCGGCAGATCGAGACGAAGGCGCTGGGGAAGCTTCGCCACCCGAGCTGCGACTACGACCTCGAGAGCCTGCTGTAGCCGTACCTACACTCGGGGCGTGCGCCGCCGCCCCACCACACCGTGTCACTCCTCCTGACGCTCGTCGTCGCGGCGGTGCTCGGATCCCTCGGAGCCGCCATCGCAGGGAGGAGGCGCCAGGGTTGTCTGGTGAACATCGCGGTGGGTTTCATCGGAGCCCTCCTCGGCAGATGGCTGCAACTGGCGACGGGGATCGACGACCCGTTCTCGCTGTCGATCGGTCGGACGACCTTCCCCCTGCTGTGGACCGTCGCGGGCGCGGCGATCTTCGTGGCGATCATCACCGCGCTGACCGGAGAGCGAGCCAAGCATTGAGCGCTCAGCTACACCGCCGAGGCCGGCAGTGAGCGACCGACGCGTCTTCGCCATCGTCGTCGCGGCAGGGTCCGGTGACCGCTTCGGGGGGACCACACCCAAGCAACTCATGGAGATTCGCGGAACCACCGTCGTGCAGTTGGCGGTCGCGGCCATCGAAGCCGGCGGCGGCGTCGACGACATCGTCGTCGTGACGCGAGCCGACCTCATCGAGAGGGTGGCTGCGACAGTATCCGGCGCGAGAGTCATCGCGGGCGGCGTGACGCGGGCCGCTTCGGTGAGGTCCGGCCTTGCCGCGCTCGAGGGCCATGAGGAAGACATCGTGCTCGTGCACGACGCCGCCAGACCCCTCGTCGGACCCGGCCTCGTCACCGCTGTGGTCGCTGCGACCAGGGACCACGGTGCAGCCACACCGGCGTTACCCGTAGGTGACACGCTCCTGGAAGCAGAAGACGGTTCGGTGGTCGCCGTTCCCGACAGGGCCCGCCTGCTCCGTGCGCAGACCCCGCAGGGCTTCCTTCTCGGTATCTTGCGGTCGGCGCACGACCGCGCCGCAGCCGACGCGGACTTCGAGCCAACCGACGACTGCGCCGTGGTTCGCCGCTATCGACCCGACGTGCGGATCGCCGTCATCGCAGGTTCAGATCGCAACATCAAGATCACTACGCCCGCCGACCTCCAGATTGCCGAGTCGATTCTGTCTCAACGGGGTGCCTGATGCCTATCGACTTAGGGAAGACCGCCGCCGACTACAGCAGGCACCGCGCCGGCTTTCCCGACCGGTTCTTCGACAGGCTCTTCGAGAAGGGCCTCGCCAGGGTGGGAAATCGTGTACTCGACGTCGGCACAGGCACCGGGACCATCGCCCGCGGCCTGGCGTTGCGAGGCCTGAACGCGACCGGCCTCGACCCCTCGCACGAACTCATGGAGAAGGCCGCGCGGCTCGACCGTCTCGCCGGCGTGGAGGTCGAGTACGTCGTAGCGCGGATCGAGGACCACGCCCGGAACCCATCGCTCGATGCTGCGTCCTTCGACCTGATCACCGCCGGTCAGTGCTGGCATTGGTTCGAACGGGACAAGGCGGCCATGGGTGCCCACCGGTTGCTCATATCCGGCGGCCGCCTGGTCATAGCGCACTTCGACTGGGTGCCGCTGCCGGGCAACGTCGCCGCCGCCACCGAACGCCTCGTGGGCAGGTACAACCCCGCTTGGTTCGACAACGCCGCCGGCGGCAACGGGTTGTATCCCGTCTGGTTGCGCGATGTCGCGGAAGCGGGATTCACAAACGTCGCAACGGAGTCGTTCGACGTGGACACGTCGTACAGCCACCCCGGCTGGCGAGGTCGCATCCGCGCCTGCGCAGGTGTCGGTGCCTCTCTCGATCCGGCGACGGTCGAAGCGTTCGACACCGACCTCGAAGAGATGCTTGCAAAGGACTTCCCCCAGGAGCCCCTTGCGATTCAACACCGCGTCTTCATCCTGTCGTGTCGCAAGCCCGGTTGACGACACTCAGAACAGCTTGAGGGTTGCGGACTCGATCCCTCGCAGCTCGTCGTAGTCGACCTCGACGCAACCGATCCCCCGATCCGAAGCCAGCACCCTGGCCTGCGGCTTGATCTCCTGGGCGACGAAGAGCCCGCGTACCGGTGCCAGATGCGCGTCGCGGTTGAGGAATTCGAGGTACCGGGTCAGCTGCTCGACCCCGTCGATCTCCCCGCGCCGCTTGATCTCGACTGCGACTGCGGTGCCCCCGGCGTCGCGACACAGCAGATCGACGGGCCCGATAGGTGTGGGCGCCTCGCGGCGGATCAACGAAAGCCCGGGCTCGATCGCTTCGGGTGTCTCAGCGAGCAACCGTTGCAGTTCGGCCTCGACGCCGTCCTTGTGCAGGCCGGGGTCCTCGCCCATGGTGACCTCGGTCTCGAAGTGAACGGTGTCGATGTGGATCGTGAGGGTCTCGCCCTTGGTGTTGGTGATCACCCACCGTCCGTCCTCTTCGACGAGGTGGTTGGGGGCGTTCATCCAATTCAGAGGCTTGTAGGCGCCTCCGTCGGCGTGCACGGCAACGCAGCCGTCCGCCTTGACCATGATGAGCCGTGTCGCAGGAGGCAGTGACGCTGAGAGCCGTCCTTCGTACTCGACGCTGCAGTCCGCCACCATGATGCGCACCGGGCCAGGGTAGTGAGACCCGCCTGCGGCACCTCGCGGGGGCCCCGTCACGGCCGCCGGGTCGTCCACCCACTCTTCGGTCGCCATCATCGTATTCCTGGCGCTGCAGCGCTTCGTTGTCCGAAGCCCGCCTCTCAGTGCGGAGTGACCGTCGTCAGGCAAAGCCGCGGTGCGCCGGTCGACTGCATGCCGGCCGTGGCGAACTTCAGCCGATCGAGCCTTCCATCTGGAGCTCGATGAGCCGGTTCAGCTCGACCGCGTATTCCATGGGGAGCTCCTTGACGATGGGCTCGATGAACCCGGCGACGATCATGGCCGTGGCCTCTTCTTCGGTGAGGCCCCGGGTCATGAGGTAGAAGAGCTGCTCCTCGCCCACTTTCGACACTGTTGCTTCGTGACCGATGTCGATGTCGGACTCCTCGACCTCCATGTACGGGTAGGTGTCCGACCGCGAGTCCTCGTCGAGGATGAGCGCATCACACCGCACGAACGACCGGGCGTGCTCAGCGCCCTCCTCGACACGAACCAGCCCCCGATAGCCTGCCCTGCCACCGCTCTTCGAGATCGACTTCGACGTGATGAGCGACGTCGTGTTGGGCGAGACATGGACGATCTTGGCGCCTGCGTCCTGGTGCTGGCCCTCACCGGCGAAAGCGATCGACAGCACTTCGCCGTGGGCACCGTCCTCCATCAGCCACACTGCCGGATACTTCATGGTGAGCTTGGAGTTGTGCACGATGAATCCCTCGGAGATGAAGTTGCCCGTGCCCTCGACCTCGATGTCCCAGGTCGGGGCAACTCCGGCTTCGGAGATGGCAACAGGTCGGATCTCTACCGAGGAAGGAAGCTGGATGCCGGAGCGCCCCACACTGCGGAAGTGTCGCGTCTTCGGTTCGGCCTGTGAATCGACCACCTCCTGCAGCCCTGCACTGAGCCGATCCACCAGGCGCCCGTCAGCGCGCAGATCGAGCCGGTGAGCGCCGCGGGCCGTCGCTTCGTACCCGAGAATCGTGACCGACCGCTCCTCGGCGAACTCCGTGTGCACGGCAGCGGGGATGCCCAGCGTCGTCGCGATCTTGGCCATATCCTCGAGCAAGACTCTCGACACGGACTTTGCGCTCAGGCCCCGTCTCTTGGACATTGCCGTGCCGTCGCCGTCGAGGTATCCAGCGAGAAACTCGAGTCGTTGCGATTCGGGGATGTTGGTGACCCATGACGGGACCCGTCTGGCCGCGGCGCCGGTCTCGAATCCATTCTCCAGCAGCAGCTCCGCGAGCTCAACGCTATTCCAGGTGAGGGTGACCCCGTCGGCCCGTTCGTACGGCTTGGTGCCCGGCATGAGGTCGCCCATCACGCTCACGAGGCGGTCTCGCGCCCGGTCCGCTCCAGGCAGGGAGAACACCACCTTGGCGGAGCGAATGCCACCGTCGGGATGCGGCGTGAGGTCGATCGAGCCATTCGCCACGAACAGCCCGAACAGCCACATGAGATCGTCCGTGGTCTCGTCTTCCACCACGAGCCGCCCCGACGGAGCCGCGTGCTCGACAAGCCACGGGCGTACTGGTTCGAGCCCACGAAGGTCGTCGACAGGTTGGGGAGCGTCAGCTTGTGAGGCGCCCCGTAGTCGAGGCTGGTGATGGGGACGATGGCCTTCTCGAGCTCGTCTGCTCGCACGTAGGCCGGCTGGTATCGACCGAGTTTCTCGGGAGCGTGCGGATCGTAGGAGTAGGAGAAGAAGGGGTGGTTGTCGGTGACGGCCAGCCTGCGCTCACCTACTCGAACCTCACGCACGGGCTGGGCCCCCGAGTACTTCTTGGCAAGCACAGCCCTGAACACCAGATCGCCGGACCGCTCGTCGAAACTCAGGATCTCGTCTCCCGGCATCACCTGCTCGATTGGCTTGAGCCCGCCCCGTGTGGTGACCGTGGAGCCTGCGGCGAGGCAACCGAGATTGCCGTCGATCCACTCCATCGTTGCGTTCTTGTACGCCACGGCCCGTTTCGTGACGAGGTTGAAGACGTTGTTGGACCAGTTCTGGATCGTCGTGTACCGGCAGCGGCCACCTTCCTTGACCACGATCTCGACGACGGCTGAGTGCAGCGAGTCGCTGGAGTAGGTCGGTGCGCTGCATCCCTCGACGTAGTGCACGTATGCACCCTCGTCGACGACGATCAGCGTCCGTTCGAACTGGCCCATGTTCTCCGCGTTGATCCGGAAGTAGGCCTGAAGCGGCTGATCCACGTGCACGCCGGGGGGCACATAGATGAACGACCCGCCGGACCACACCGCCGAGTTGAGCGCGGCGAACTTGTTGTCGTTGGGCGGGATGATCGTCCCGAAGTACTCCTTGACGATGTCGGGGTGCTCGCGCACTGCGCTGTCCATGTCCATGAACAGCACGCCTAGCTTCTCGAGATCCTCCCGGTTGCGGTGGTACACCACTTCCGAGTTGTGGACGATGATGCCTTCGGCCACGAAGTTGTGGGGACCTTCGACCTCGATGTCATAGACCGGGGCCACGTCCGCGGCTTCGAGCTCGGTAACGCGAGCGAACCCGAGCGTGTCGGAGACGTGTGAGCGGAAGGTGGTTCCTCGAGCTGAGCTGTCTGATTGACGGTATTTCGCCGACGCAATCCGTGCGGCCTTCAGCGGATGCCGGATGTCGAGCCGGCCGACGTTGCCGGACAGCCCAAGGCGATAGCCGGTCACCGTCCTGTCAGGGTCCGTCGGGTGAGCGGACTCGAAACGCCACGGACCGGATGGGCGCAGTCCGCATAGTGCGGCGAGCTCCGCGGTGTCGCGGAGCAGAGACTCATTGCCCGATGTGATCGAGGTCGCGGCCGACTTCTCCTCAGGCGCAACGTACCCATCGGCATCGAGATACCCGCCGAGGAACGCAAATCGTTGCTCCGCAGGTAGCGAGTACACCCACTGGGGCAGCCTCCTGGTCGGCGAGTGCCCGGTGATCCCGTTGAGTTCCAACCACTCAACGAGCGCCTTGGAGTTGAGACCGACTCTCCACTTGTCGGGCGTGCTCATTCTGACGCCGAAGAGCTCCTGGGCGATCCGAGCGACCTCCGCCCGAAGCTCCGGCTGATCCTCCGGAATGGCGATCTCAACGCGGTATGTCGCGTGGCGCTCGTCGTAGCGGTTGTACCCATCGCCAATCCAGAGCCCGAGCAGCCACATGAGGTCGGGCGTCGTCTCCGCTGGGAAGTCCTCCCCTCCGGGCAACGTCTCGAGGGTGTGGCTTCGTCCGAACGCCGGCAGGTCGCGTGAGACGGCGACGAGATCGCCCACCTCGAGTTCCGCGACGGTCCGCCACCGACGTTCGTATCTGGCCCTGGTGCGTCCTTCTCTGCGGTTGTCGACCAACGTCAAGATCGGATGGTTGTCGGTCGCGTGAATCGTGCGCTTGTAACGGCCGCCGACGGTCAGCCGGTACGTCTGCCGCACGTCGGTTTGCGCCGCAGCCCTGACGTGCGTCTCGATGAGCTCGCCGGACTCCTCATCGAGCGCGAACACGGTGTCGCCCGGGTTGACGTCCTTGATGGGGACCATCCCCCGCCCACCCGTATAGACGCAAACGTCGCCGCGCAGACACTCATATTGTGCGGTGACGCCGGCGAGGTACTTGCGCTCGGCTTCGGGGATGCCCAGCTTCTCGTAGGTCTCCTTGATCGAGTCCGGGACCATGTCCCAGTCCTTGGCCTGACCCTCGGTGGGCTTGATGTAGTAGTAGATGTCGTCGAAGTCGATCTCCTCGAGCGACCCGCCGCCACCCCACGTCGGAAGCGGCTTGCGCAGGAAGCGGCGATACGCCTTGAGGCGGAACTCGAGCATCCAGTCGGACTCGTTCTTCATCCGCGACATCTCGCGGATGATCTCCTCGCTCAAGCCCTTCTTGGGCTTGAACACGTAGTCCTCTTCGTCGTGCCAACCCAGCTTGTAGGCGCCGACGTCGATGTCAACGGTCGCCACGTGGCTCAACTCCTCACACGACGGTCACAATTTGCACTACTCGCGTAGTGCATTCTCGCACACGGCGAACACGATGAGAACGAACGCCGTACGGGAACGTGGAGAGCAGACGAGGGCCCACGGACGACCGCGCCGGGACGGGGGTGTGGGAGTGGGGGGAAGACCGGGTCCGTCCCAGCGGGTCATCCTTGGTAATGGAAAGAACGCCGTGCCCGTGACGACCGGACGTGAAAGGTCCACGTCTGGACAGAGGCGACGAAATCGCCCCGAAGACCGCACCGCAGGGGGCAGGATTCGATGCCGGGAGCAGCCGAACGGACACACGGAGCAGCCGGCTGGAGCCGAGCAAGCCCGGGCTGCCGATGTCCCTCATCCCAGCGGCATCGCCGACGGGGTGACCGGCGCAGGCAGGAGCGTCTCGCCCATGAGCCAACGGTCGACGGCGGCGGCGCAGGATCTTCCCTCCGCGATGGCCCAGACGATGAGCGACTGTCCCCGTCCCATGTCGCCTGCGACGAACACGCCTGCAACGTTCGACTGCCAGTCGCGGTCTCGGTCCGCGACGCCGCGCGGGGTGAGATCGATGCCGAAGGCGTCGAGCAGGGCTGCTTCGGGTCCCGTGAATCCCATCGCCAGCAAGACGAGGTCGGCGGGGTACTCCTCGTCCGATCCGTCGATCCTGTCGAACACGTAGCGACCGTCCCGAACCGTCGCTGCCACGCGGTGGGTGCGAAGCGCCTGCACGCTGCCGCGCTCGTCACCGACGAACTGCTCCGTGTTGATGCCGTACACCCGTTCCCCACCCTCCTCGTGCGCTGAGGACACACGGAACTGGAGCGGCCAGGTGGGCCACGGAGTGCTGGGGGCTCGCTCATCAGGGGGCCGGGCCAGGATCTCGAACTGCCGTACGGAGGCTGCGCCCTGGCGATGAGCTGTACCGAGACAGTCCGCACCCGTGTCACCTCCACCGATGACCACCACGTGCTTGCCTGCCGCGTCGATCTCGGGGCACTCGACATCACCCAGCTGGACCCGGTTCGCAGGCACCAGATACTCCATCGCCTGGTGAATTCCCGCCAGTTCCCTGCCCGGGATGGGAAGGTCCCTCCCCTTCGTGGAGCCGGTCGCCAGCACGATCGCGTCGAACTCCGACCGCAGGTCTTCGGGATCCACGTTCTCGCCGACAGAGGCATTCACCCGGAACTCTGTCCCCTCGGCGCTCATCTGCGCGAGCCTTCGATCGAGAATACGCTTCTCCATCTTGAACTCGGGAATCCCGTAGACGAGCAATCCACCGATGCGATCTGCCCGCTCGAAGACGACCACACGATGACCGGCCCGGGTCAATTGCTGCGCCGCCGCGAGACCGGCGGGGCCGGAACCGACCACGGCGGCGCTCTTGCCGGTGCGGGTCCCCGGTAGCACCGGCTCCACCCATCCCTCGTCCCAGGCCCGTTCGATGATCTCGACCTCGACCTGCTTGATGGTCACCGGCTCTTCGTTGATCCCGAGTACGCAGGCGCTCTCACACGGCGCCGGACACAGCCGGCCTGTGAACTCCGGGAAGTTGTTGGTGGCGTGGAGCCGGTCCGCCGCCTGCCTCCAGTCCCCCCGAAACACGAGATCGTTCCAGTCCGGGATGATGTTGCCGAGAGGGCATCCGCTGTTGCAGAACGGGATCCCACAGTCCATGCAGCGCGAAGCCTGATCCCGCAGCGCATCCTCGGGGAACGGCTCGTAGACCTCGCGCCAGTCGCGAAGACGGATCGGGACGGGGCGGCGGTCCGGAAGCCGGCGCGGGTGCTTGAGAAAGCCCTTCACATCACCCATGGGCCGCTCCCATGATCACCTCGAACATCGGCTCGCCGCGCTCCTCGGCGCGGGCCGCGGCTTCGAGCACCCGCTTGTAGTCACGCGGCATCACCTTGACGAAACGGCGCAGCGCCTGATCCCAGTCCGAGAGGATGCGATCGGCCACGGCCGAGCCGGTCTCCCTGCGATGCCGCCTGATGCGATCCTCGAGGAACGCAACGTCCTCGGGCTCGGGTGAATCCAGCGCGACCATCTCCCTGTTGACCCTCGTGCCGAACAGACCGCTCCTGTCCCAGACGTAGGCGATGCCTCCCGACATGCCGGCCGCGAAGTTGCGGCCGGTCGGACCCAGGATCACGGCGCGGCCCCCTGTCATGTACTCGCAGCCATGGTCGCCGACACCTTCGACGACGGCGATCGCACCCGAGTTTCTCACGCAGAACCGCTCCCCTACGACCCCGCGCAGGAAGACCTCTCCCGAGGTCGCTCCATAGAGGATGACGTTGCCCGCGATCACGTTCTCCTCGGGCACGAAGGGGGCATCCTCGGGAGGTCTGATGACGATGCGGCCTCCGGAGAGCCCCTTCCCCACGTAGTCGTTGGCGTCTCCGACGAGCCTCATCGTGATGCCGTTCGGGACGAACGCACCGAAGCTCATGCCTGCCGAGCCGGTGAAGTTGATCGAGATGGTGTCGTCCGGCAAGCCTGCGCCGCCGTGACGTTTCGTCACGTGGTACCCGAGCAGGGTGCCCACGGCCCGGTGGACGTTGCCGATCTCGAGATCGAGCGTGACGGGGCGGCGCTCCTCGAGGGCGGGAGCTGCGAGCTCGACGAGACGCTGGTCTAGGGCTCGCTCCAGGCCGTGATCCTGGGCCGTGGTGTGGTGGCGGGGTGTCGTCGCTGCGGAATCGGGGACGTGTAGAAGCGGTGCGAGATCCAACCCCTCCGCCTTCCAGTGCGACAGCGCTCGGTCGACATCGAGCAGCTCCGCATGACCGATCGCCTCGTCGAGACGCCTGAACCCCAGGATGGCGAGGTACTCGCGGACCTCCTGTGCGACGAACTCCATGAAGTTGACGACGTGATCCGGCTTTCCCGAGAACTTGCGACGCAGCTCGGGGTTCTGGGTGGCGATGCCGACCGGACACGTATCGAGGTGGCACACCCGCATCATCACGCAGCCCGAGACCACGAGCGGCGCCGTTGCGAACCCGTATTCGTCTGCTCCCAGGAGCGCGGCAACGATGACGTCACGCCCCGTCTTGAGCTGTCCGTCCACCTGAACGACGATGCGATCACGCAACTCGTTGAGCACGAGCGTCTGCTGGGTCTCCGCCAGACCCAGCTCCCAGGGCCCGCCCGCGTGCTTGATCGACGTCAGCGGGGACGCCCCGGTGCCCCCGTCCGAGCCCGAGATGAGCACGACGTCGGCCTTGGCCTTGGCCACTCCGGCGGCGACCGTGCCTACGCCGACCTCGGCCACCAGCTTCACGTGGACGCGCGCCGTCGGGTTGGCGTTCTTGAGGTCGTGGATCAGCTGCTTGATGTCCTCGATCGAGTAGATGTCGTGGTGGGGTGGCGGCGAGATGAGACCGACGCCCGGTGTCGAGAACCGGGTCTTTGCGATCCAGGGGTAGACCTTGTGCCCGGGAAGCTGGCCCCCCTCGCCCGGCTTGGCGCCCTGGGCCATCTTGATCTGTAGATCGTCTGAGTTCACGAGGTATTCGCTCGTCACGCCGAACCGCCCGGAAGCGACCTGTTTGATGGCGCTGCGCCGCGAATCCCCATTCCCTTCCGGGGTGTACCGGTCCGGATCCTCACCACCCTCGCCCGTGTTCGACTTCGCCCCGATGCGATTCATCGCGATCGCCAGCGTCTCGTGCGCCTCCTGGGAGATCGAGCCGTACGACATCGCACCGGTGGAGAAGCGTCGGACGATGTCCGACACGGGTTCGACTTCGTCGAGCGGGACCGGCGGCCGCTCCCCGGTCCGAAGCCGGAACATGCCCCGCAGCGTCGCCAGTCGTTCTGCCTGGTCGTCGACGAGGCCCGTGTACTCCTTGAAGACGTCGTAGCGACCCTCACGTGTCGCGTGTTGGAGCTTGAAGACCGTCTCGGGGTTGAAGAGATGTATCTCGCCCTCGCGCCGCCACTGGTAGTCGCCGCCATACTCGAGATCGCGATGCGCCCGCTCCTGGGGACTTTGAGTGAACGCGATCCTGTGACACATCGCGACCTCGGCGGCAACGATGTCGAGCCCGATGCCCCCGAGCCTGCTGACCGTGCCGGTGAAGTGCCGATCGACGAGATCCGCACCGAGACCGATCGCCTCGAAGATCTGTGCGCCGATGTACGAAGCAACGGTAGAGATGCCCATCTTCGACATCACCTTGAGGATCCCCTTGCCGGCAGCCTTGATGTAGTTGGCGTGGGCTGCGTCGCGGCCGATCTCACCTAGCCCGTATGCGTTCGTTTCCACGAGCTCGTCGATGGTCTCGAACGCGACGTAGGGGTTGATGGCTGCGGCGCCGTATCCGAGAAGGAGGCAAAGGTGGTGCACCTCCCGCGCCTCACCAGTCTCGACGATGAGACCGACCTTCGTGCGTTGCTTCGACCTGATGAGGTGGTGGTGGACCGCTGCGGTCGCCAGAAGGGCGGGAATCGCGGCAAGCTCCTCTGTGATCCCACGATCGGTCAGCACGATGGCGGACGCACCCTCCGCGATGAGATCGTCGACCGTGCCGAAGAGTTCCTCGAGCGCCAGCCGCAGCCCATCTCCTCCATCTGCGACCGGATACAGGATCGAGGCCAGTGCGGTGAAACCCGTGACGCGCCGCACCTCGTCCATGTGCAGCAACTGCTCGAGCTCGTCGTTGTCGAGAACCGGCGATGCAAGATCGATCATGCGACACGATGCCGCCGTCGGGTCGAGCAGGTTCCCTTCGGGCCCGAGCACCGATCGGAGCGCGGTCACTAGCTCCTCCCGCATGGCATCGAGGGGCGGGTTCGTCACCTGGGCGAAGAGCTGCTTGAAGTAGTCGTAGAGAAGGCGTGGCCGCTGCGAGAGCACGGCAGGGGGAATGTCCGATCCCATCGACCCCAGCGCCTCGACCCCGTTCCGCGCCATCGGCGTGAGAATGAGCTTGAGCTCCTCGTGGGTATACCCGAACGCCTGCTGGCGGACGAGTAGCGGCAGCTTCTCGCTCCGGCTCGAGGCCCGATGCTCCACGTCCGCGAGGTGGAGGAGATTCTCCTCCAGCCATTGCCCGTACGGGCGGGCCGCCGCGAGCTGGGCCTTGATCTCCTCGTCGCGCACGATCCGTCCCTCTGCCGTGTCGATGAGGAACATCCGTCCCGGCTGGAGCCGACCCTTTTCGACGACCCGGGCCGGTGGCACGTCGATCACGCCCACCTCGGAGGCCATGACGACGATGTCATCCTCCGTCACCCAGTAGCGGGAAGGCCGAAGCCCGTTGCGATCGAGCACGGCACCGATGACGGTCCCGTCGGTGAAGGCGATCGAGGCCGGTCCGTCCCACGGCTCCATGAGAGCGGCGTGGTAGTGATAGAACGCCTTGACCTCGGGCCTGAGATGCTCGTGGTTCTCCCACGGCTCCGGAATCATCATCAGGACCGCTTCGGGGAGCGAGTACCCGCCCATGTACAGCAGCTCGAGGGCCTCGTCGAAGCCGGCGGTATCGGAGGCTCCGGGAGTGCAGACGGGAAAGATCCGATCGAGATCCCCGGGGATGAGATCGGTCGCCAGCAACGTCTCACGAGCCCTCATGAAATTGCGATTGCCCTGGATGGTGTTGATCTCGCCGTTGTGGGCAATGAGGCGGTACGGATGCGCCAGCGGCCACGAGGGGAAGGTGTTCGTCGAGAAGCGGGAGTGGACCAGCACGAGACCGCTCTCGACCCGATCGTCGTGCAATTCCGGGTAGAAGTCGGCGAGCTGGGGTGCGGTGAGCATTCCCTTGTAGAGAAGCGTGCTCGAAGACAGGCTCGGGAAGTAGACGCCGTCATGCATCTCGCTGGCGCCGCCCATCGCCTCGTTTACCTCGTCGGGCCCGGCGCGAAGGTGGATCTCGTGCTCGATGCGTTTCCGAACGGCATACGCCATGCGATCGAGAGCGATGCCTTCGAGCCCCTCGCCCGAGATGAACACCTGGCGGAAGCGCGGCTGCGTCGCCCGTGCGGCCTTGCCGAGCATGGAGGGATCCGAGCGCACGTCGCGCCAGCCGAGCAGCTCGAGGCCCTCGTCGGCAACGATCGCCTCGATCCCGGCGACGCCCTCCTCGGCCTGATCGATCGTCTGAGGAAGGAATGCGATGCCGGTCGCATACCTCCCGGGAGGGGGGAGATCGAAGTCGACGACGTCCCGCAGGTAGCGGTCGGGCACCTGCATGAGGATCCCTGCGCCGTCTCCCGTGTTGGGGTCGGCGCCCTGGGCGCCACGGTGTTCCAGGTTGCTGAGTGCCGTCAGCCCGAGCTGGACGATGTGGTGGCTCTTCCGGCCGTGGAGATCCGCGACGAAGCTGACGCCACAAGCGTCGTGCTCGAATCTCGGGTCGTAGAGACCGGACCGGGACACGGTGAGCACCTCTCCGATGAGGCCGGCCACCCGGGGCCGGCGGAGCTTCGTTCGTGCACCGTCTTCCCATGCGGGTCGCTGCGGCGACGGTCGTTCCCCATACCGGAGACCGGCCGGCAGTGGTGCAGCGGAACGCACAACTTACCATCTGGCCTGCGGCGCTCCGCTGGCGCGGGGCTCGAGAACCGCAGATCGCTCTCCCGCAAGGCCGGCACGGTCCGCTCAGAACACCTCGGGGCACCACGGCGTGACGTGCCACGCCAGCAGGCGATCGAGGAGTGCGATGCCCCGGTCGGTACCGGTGATGGCCCCGGCCGATGCGAGCGGAAACGTGTGTCTGCCGCCGAGATACAACGTGCCCAGCGTGTGCACATTCATCTCGACGTCGGGCGCTTCGCTGGTGCGCGCACATGCCGCGCCCTCGGAGCTCACCTCCAGCCGGTAGACGGCCGCAGCGCCGGGGTCCGCGCGATCGTGGAGCCCGATGACGATCTTGCCCGAGCTGAGGTAGGCCCGCGCTTCCATCGCGGCAACGACATCTACGGGTCGCAGATAGAGCCCGTCCACCACCTTGCGGGTGATCCTGCGGGGATCGGCGACCTGCCAGGCGAGCTCGTCGTCCGTGGGGCTGTTCCAGTGCGACACGTTGGGAAACAGGTCGATCGATGCGAGGAAGCGCCAGAGGGCCAGCCGGGACCCGGCATCGACAGCGATCAGCTCCGCGACCCGGACGGCGCCATCGGGGAGCGATCCTTCCCATTTCTCCTTTTGCCGGTACATGGCATACCCCGCGTCCTCGCCGTCGACCGATAGCACGGCGAACCTGCGTGCGGTCGCTCCGTCCCTCCACTCCTCGGGGTCGTGCAGCCGCTCGTGCTCCCACCATTGGTCCGACCGACTGAGCATGCCGGGACGCTGCCCGAAGGCTCGCTCGTAGATCGCAGGGAGGACCTTTGCGGCTTCCTCCGGGCTGATGAGCCGGACTTCCCCGCGTGCCGGGCCGTCGGGGAACCCGACATGTCTGGCGTCGAACGATGCTTCGACGCGCTCTGCTGCCAGCCCGAAGCCGAACCGGCCGTAGATCGAGGACTCCGACGCCCACAGCCCGGACAGCGGCTCCCCTCGGTCCCGCACGTCGGCGATGTGAGCGGTCATCATCTCGCGCAACACGCCGCGTCTCGTGTGTGTGGGTCGAACGGTGACCATGGTGAGCCCGCCCATCGCCGTCGACCCGCCGGGGATCGCCACATCGAACGTGAACGCTGCTGCGGTGCCCACCATGGTGTCCGCATCGAACGAGGCATACGTCCGATCGAGATCGACCAGGGCAGTGAATCTCGCGTTGCCCTCGGCGAGGGAGTCGGTCTTGATGTCGGCGCCGAAGCCCTGGTTGAGATTCGTGCGAAACTCGGTGACCTCGTCTGTGCCGATGGGCCTTGTCGTGAAGCTCATGCCGGAAAGCTATCAGAGCTCCATCCCCCTGCCGTCGACTCGACCCAAGAGAGGTAGGGTCGGCCATCGTCATCCCCAACCGAACCACGAGGAAGCCATGTCCGACATTCGCATCGCAGTCCAGTTCCACCCCCAGCACGGCGAGTATGCAGACATCCGTCGCGCCGTTGCCGAGGCCGAGGCCCTCGGTGTCGACATCGCGTAC
The DNA here is from genome assembly GCA_046756805.1 of Acidimicrobiia bacterium. GTDB lineage: Bacteria > Actinomycetota > Acidimicrobiia > Spongiisociales > UBA5794 > CAMYMC01. The sequence goes on along the minus strand of JBHHXA010000003.1, from coordinate 12,316 downwards.
AACTGGGATCACTTCTACCCGCTCTACGGCGAGCCGGACGGGAAGCACTTCGAGTGCTGGACGATGCTCGGGGCGTGGGCGGAGGCGACCGAGCGCATGGAGATCGGAGCGCTGGTGACGTGCAACTCCTATCGGAACCCTCAGCTCCTCGCCGACATGGCGCGCACCGTCGATCACATGTCCGGGGGGAGGCTCATCTTCGGCATCGGCTCCGGTTGGTTCGAACGCGACTACACCGAATACGGCTACGAGTTCGGGACCGCGGGGAGCAGGCTGCGGGCGCTGCGTCGTGACCTGCCGATCATCAAGGACCGCTGGGGCAAGCTCAACCCTGCTCCGACGCGAGACCTGCCGATCCTCATCGGAGGTGGCGGTGAGAAGGTGACGCTCCGGCTCGTCGCCGAGCACGCCCACATCTGGCACTACTTCGGCACGCCGGAGTCGATGGGAGGGAAGCTCGAGATCCTCGAGAGCCATTGCGCCGACGTGGGACGCACATACGACGACATCGAGAAGTCGGTCGGCATCGATTGGGGCAAGGTCGACGACGTCGGTGCGACCGCCGACGAGTTCCACGATCTCGGGTTCCGCCAGTTCACGTTTGGCGTGAACGGCCCGGATTTCGATCTCGGCTTCCTCGGCGAGTGGCTCGCCTGGCGCGCAGACAAACAGAACGCCTGACCGGGAGAAGGGCTACTCCGGCGAGAGCCTGCTGACCGACCGCGGGATCTCGATATCGGGCCCCAGCATGCAATCGGGCTCGGGTACGCCGGCCGCGACCCGGAGCGGGACGACACCGGCCCAGATCGGCAGGTCGTAGTCCTCGGCATCGTCCTCCGGCCCCCCGGTTCGCACCTTTGCGGAGGCCTCGCCCAGGTCGAGGGCAGCGACGAGCGTCCCACGCCGCTCGATGTCGCTCATCGGTCGCGCCTCGGCCCAGCGTCCCGCGAGGACATGGTCGGTGATGGACTCGAGAGCCATCAGCTTCTCGTCCCCGTCCTCGATGATCCGAGGACGGCCGAAGACCACAACCGACCGGTAGTTCATCGAGTGATGGAACGCAGATCGCGCCACGACCAGACCATCGATCAGGGTGATCGTCACGCAAATCTCGTCGCCGTCACGCATCGAGCGGAGCATCCGGCTCGCAGGAGACCCGTGGAAGTAGAGGGTCGAGCCGACCCGAGCATGGATGGTCGGGAGCACGACCGGATGTCCTTCGTGGACGATCCCGACGTGGCAGATGAGCGCCTCGTCGATGATGACGTTGATCGCCTCGGTGTCGTAAACCGCGTTCTCAGCGAGTCTCCGCACCTCGGTTCTCTGCGAAGGTGGCTTCAACACTCTTCCCCTCGACGGACGGCACCGATGCTAGGACCGGTCGCTCACGCTCGTGCTACCCCCCACCCCACCCGCTGTTCGTGGCCTGCGATCCCGGCCGGCACCTCCTCGGGTACTCCGGCGTCGAGCCCATAGATGATGGCGTGCACAGAGCCCATCCAGGTGTAGAAGTCCAGTCGTTCGCAGGCGCCGGCATCGAGAAACGGATGCCGACAAATGACCTCGCGGGCCACAGACGCCCCCAAAGAGAGCCGGATCCCCACGAGGTCGATCGCGGGATCGCCGAGCGTCGCAGCCTCGAAGTCGATCCCACCGCTGATCCGGCGTGTCTCGGGGTCGACCAGGATGTGATCGGTCCCGAGGTCGCCATGGACGAGCCGTATCGGACCCGCGGTGTCGCACTCGCTTTCGAGAAACGTCTCGAGCCCATGTTCCACACGAGCAGCAAGTGAGGCTTCGAGAAGGGGGAACACCCGCAACTCGATCTGTGTTGCGAGCGACGCATACCGTGAGCCCCGATCGAGGTCCACGTTGCACGCGCATAAGGCCGCCATGACAGCGGGTGCGGGGACCGCGTGGAGCTTCGACAACATCCCGGCGAGCGTGGCGGCATCGACGTCTCCGCCGGCGAGCGATCTCCCCGGCACTCGCCGATGCATGAAGAACGGCAGCCCGGCGTGTTCACCGACTTACTCGACCCGTGGCACGGCGAACGTCACCGCCATGGCGATGATGGGGAGCAGCCGGCGCTCCCTCGCCTGACCCAGTGCCGCCCGCTCGTCACGCGGAGATCGAACGATCCAATCCGGCTCCACCTCGAACACATGCGACGACCAGCCGCCCTCGATCTCCCTGACGTCGGCACTCGCGGAGATCTCTGAGTCGTGAAGCGATCGGAGAGCCTTCCGAACATCCTCGGGAGTCACGACGCGAATGCAGGGGACGCGATCGGCCCCATCACAGGTTGCCCCGCTCCCACACCTCTACCAGGTGTTGATACCGGGGGCTGGAGGCAACCAGCTCGTCGTGCCGACCGTCCGCGATGATGGTTCCGTCGTCGATCATGATGACGCGGTCGGCCCGTTCCGCACTGCGGAGCCGGTGCGCGATCACCACCGACGTGCGACCCGCCAGGAGGATGCGGAGCGCTCCTTCGACCTGGACCTCGGTTTCGGGATCGAGGTTTGATGTGGCCTCGTCGAGCACGATCACACCCGGATCGACGAGAAACGCCCTGCCCAGAGCGATGAGCTGCCGCTCCCCCGCCGAGAACCTGCTCCCCCGCTCCCGCACGGGGGTATCGAGCTCCTCCGGCAGCCCCCGCAGCCAGTCGTCGATGCCCATCGCCCTGCACACGTCCCAGATCTCACGATCCGTCGCCGCGGGTCTGCCGTAGCGGAAATTGTCCCGCAGCGTGCCGTTGAAGAGGAAGTCGTCCTGCGGTATCAGCGCAACGGACGTCGCCCGGGATGCGAACGTCAGCGACCGGAGGTCGTGACCGTCGACCGTGATCGAGCCGTCGGAGGGGTCGTAGAACCGGAGCAAGAGCTTTGCGATCGTCGACTTGCTTGCCCCGGTCTCTCCGACGACGGCCAGGCGCTGTCCGGCGGGGACGTCGAAATCGATGCCGTCGAGCACTGACACGCCGGGCTCGTACGAGAAGCCGACGCCGTGGAGCGTGAGGTTGCCTGCGATGGGGAGCGGCAGGTCGTACGCCCCGGGCAGCTCCTGGACCGTCGGCTGGGTGTCGCGCAGCTCGAACAGCTTGGCGAGCGCCGCAAGCGAGGCCTGGAGGAGGTTGTAGACGTTGGCGAGGTTGATGATCGGTTGGAAGAACCAGTCGAGATACAGCAAGAAAGCAATGAGCGTGCCCGCCGAGAGGTCGCCGTCGAGGACCCGGAACCCGCCATACAGCAAGACGAGGCCGACCGCCAGGGTGCGAAGGAAGGAGACGGCGGGGAAATACCAGCTGATGGCGCGGGCGGCCGCCATGTTTGCATCGAAGTACCGTTCGTTGATCCGACCGAAGTTCGAGGCCTGCGTGTCCTCTTGCGTGAACGCCTGCACGACCCGAACGCCGGTGATGCCCTCCTGGAGGCTTGCGAGCACCCTCCCGATCCGCTCCCGGACCTTCTCGTACGCGCTGCTCACGTGGCGCTGGAAGATCACTGAGATGCCGACGAGGGCCGCGATGACGCCGAAGGCCACGAGGGCAAGCTGCCAGTCGAGGATGAGCATCGCCACAGCGACGCCGACCGCTGTGAGGAGATTCGTGAGCGCCAGCACCGCGCCCTCGTTCACGAACTCCGTCATCGACTCGATGTCCGACGTCATCCGCGAGACCAGAACACCGGTCTTCGTCCTGTCGTAAAAGCCGACATCGAGACGCATCAGGTGGGAGAAGATCTCCGAGCGAAGACTGAGAAGGAAGCGCTCTCCCACCCAGGCGATGGCGAATTGGGCGAGGCGCTGTGCGAAGTACTGGAACACGAGGAGGCCGATGAAGACCAGTGCTGCGGTCGTGATGACGCGTGTGTCACCTTCCCGGATGCCACCACGCACCACGAACGGCCCGAGAAGTCGCGCCGACGTCGCGAGGATCGCTGCGAGGAGGGCACCGAGGGCCGGAAGCCACAGATGCCGGCCCAGCCGCGCCGCTCTCCGCACGAGCCTTCCCGGTTTCTCGATCCGGTACTCGCCGCCGTATCGGGCGTACCTCATGCGGGCACCCCTGGCTCGTCCCTCTCGCCGAGGTCCTCGCCGGCGGCGAGTACCTCTGCGTAGCGCGGCACAGTCGCCAACAGCTGCTCATGCGGGCCGATAGCCACGACCTCGCCGTCCTCGAGAAAGACCACTTCGTCGACCAGGGCCAGCGTCGACGTCCTGTGGGCAATGACGATCGTGGTTCTCCCTTCCATCACCCTTCGCAGCGCGGCCTGGATCTCCGCCTCGACGACGGCGTCCACCGAGGAGGTGGCGTCGTCGAGGATCAGCACCCGGGGATCCCTCAGCACCGCCCTGGCAAGGGCCACCCGCTGCCGCTGCCCACCGGACAGGCTGAGACCGCGTTCACCGACGACCGTCTCGTACGCCTCGGGGAGCTCGCAGATGAAACCGTGCGCCTGAGCGAGCCGGGCCGCGGCGCGGACTTCCTCGTCCGTTGCTTCCGGCGCACCGAGCGCGATGTTCTCCCGGAGCGACGCGGAGAAGAGAAACGTCTCCTGGAAGACGACGGCCACCTCGTTGCGCAGATCGTCGAGCATGAGGTCGCGCACGTCGACGCCGTCGACCAGGACCCGGCCCGTCGCCGGATCTCGGAACCGGGGTATGAGGTGGGCGAACGTAGTCTTCCCCGATCCCGTGGCTCCAACGAGCGCAACGGACGACCCGCCTGCGATACGAAGACTCACGTCGTCGAGCACGCCCGGTCCGTCCTCGTACTCGAACGAAACGTCCTCGAACACGACCTCTCCCGGTCCCGGCGCAAGGCGTGCCGCCCCATCGTGGGCCATCACGTCGGGCACCGTCTCCAGCAACTCGTCCACCCGCGAGGCCGCCGCAGCAGCTCGCGGCAGGTTTGCGAAGAACCAGCCCGTGATCCGGATCGGGAGCACGAGCACCGCCAGGTATTGGAGGAACGCCACGAACTCACCGAGCGAGACGGCTCCGTCCACGACACGGATGCCGCCGAGCCAGAGCACCGCCACCGTTCCCGCCGAAGGGATGAGCTCGAAGAGCGGGCTGAAGGCCGCCGACTGCCGCGCCAGTGCTGTGGTGTTCTCGAAGATGCGGCCCGCGGCATCGTCCAGCCTGCGCCTCTCCTGCCGCTCCTGGCCGTACGCCTTGACGACCTGCACCCCGGCAACGGCTTCCTCGACGACCTCGCTCAGGTCGGCGAGGCGCTCCTGGACGGAGAAGGACAGGTCGATCACCCTGCGAGCAAAGCGATTCGCCGAGTAGAACAGGATGGGAATCGTCAGACCTGCCACGGAGCCGAGCACGGGGTCGATGACGATGAGCACAGACACGACGAGGAGGAACATCCCGATGTTGGCCAGGGTGATGGGCAGCATCGCAAAGATGAGCCGCACCTGGGAGAGGTCGGACGAGGCTCTCGCCATGAGCTGACCGGTAGACGTGCGGTCGTGGAACGAGAACGTCAACTGCTGGATGTGGGCAAACATCCGGTTGCGGAGGTCGGCCTCCGCACGGTACGACAGTCGGAAGCCGAAGTAACGCCTGGCGCCGATCCCCACCGCCTGGACCGCGCCACCAACGATGATGAACACGATCAGCGGAGTCAGCGCGCTGCGGTCGCCGTCCCTGATCCGGTCGATGGCGCCACCGACGAGCAGCGGGATGGTCACGACCAGCGCCATCCAGAGCAGGGCGCCGGCGATGGAGCGGACCGAGTCCCGTTTGTAGCGCGACAACGTCCGCAGCAGCAGACCGAGACCGCGCCTGACCTCCGGGGTGCGGAGACGAGTCTGTTCGACGGAGGGAGGCTTGCCGGTCACCTGAGATCGACCTTATCGCACACCGGAAGAGGCGCGGTCGCGGACGCAAAGTGGTCAAGCGCCCATGGGGAGGGGTCGATGCCGCTACATGGCCGCTGACGCGACGCGCCGCAGAACACGGTTCTCGCACGAGCCCGGCATCGGCTCTCGTGAACGCACCGACGAGAGAGCCGACCGCTGATGGTTCCCCGTCGTCGGTCGGCGCTCGGCACGACCACCCAGACGTTCGTCGGACTGTCGCTCCTCACCATCGGTTCCCTCGCCGCCCTGGCCACCGTCCTCGGCTTCTTCGGAGGCTCATGGTGGGCGCTCGACGCCCTCGCCAACCTCCGCCTCCAACTCGGCCTCGCCCTCGTCCTGGTCGGCGGCTTGTACGGGTGGTTGCTCGGAAGGGGCGTCGGTCTCTTGTTCGTGACGATAGGGCTCGTCAACGCCGCCCTCATCGTGCCGCTCTACTTCGGCTCGCCCGCGGAGGCCCACGGGACCGAGACCCTCTCTATGGTCAGCCTGAACGTCTCGGCCTCCAGCCGGACGATGGACGGGGTACTGGAGTGGGTGGAGGAGTCGGGCGCCGACCTCGTGTTCCTGCTGGAGTCGGACGAGGCCTGGGAGGCAGAGGTCGCGTCGGGCGCCCCCGGCTACACCGTGCAGAGCGAGCTGCCCGGAGACAGGCGATCGGGCATCACCGTTCTCGCCAGGGACGGGGTGACGACCGAGACGATGCGACTCGGCAGCGCCCACGATCCTGTGATTCGCGCCAGGAGCACACTCGGCGGCGAGCCCCTCGTCATCTATGCCCTCAGATCCAGATCGGCCACCTCCCGCGATGGCACCGAGATGCGCAACACGCTCCTCGAGGACCTCGCCGATCGCGTCGAGGCCGAGACCGATCCCGTGGTCGTGATCGGCGATCTGAGCGCGACGCCCTGGTCGGCCGCATTCCGCGCACTCCAGGAGGATGGCGATCTCATCAATTCGCTGGACGGCTACGGTCTCCAGCCGTCGTGGCCCGCCAACCTCCCGTTTGGCCTCTCGATCCCGATCGACCACATGCTCCACAGCGACGGTCTCACGACCACACAGCGCGGTCTCGGGCCGGCGCGCGGCCCCGATCGCAAACCGCTCATGGTGACGGTGGCACGGGCCGCGTCGTAGCACCGCAGCCGAGACGAACACGCTGCCAACCCGGGAGCATTAGGTTCTCGCCGATGCTCCCCGATTTCACGAAGATCACCGCCGAGTCCCTGTCCACCCGTACGGAAGAGGCCATCGCCCGCGCTGACGACCTCGTCGCCGCGGTCGCCACCGCCGACCGCCCGGGCACGTTCGACACCACGCTGGGCGTGATCGAGGCCGCGGCCCGGATCACCGCGGACGCATACGGCGTCGGGCCGTTCATGGCGCGAGTCCACCCCGACCCCGAGGTGCGGGCCGCCGCAGTCGAGTGGGAGGAGCGGCTCTCGAAGTGGGCCACCGACCTCGTATTTCGCGACGACCTCGCCGCAACTATTCGTGCCTTCGCGATGACCGAAGAGGCAATGACCCTGTCGGTGACCCGCCGCCGGCTTCTCGACCACTGGCTGCGCGACCTCCGCAGGGCCGGCCACGATCTCGACGCCGCGGGAAGGGCGCGCCTCCAGGAATTGCGCAACCGCCTCGTGGAACTCGAGGTGAAGTTCGGTGCGAACCTCGACGAGTTCGAAGACGGCATCGAGGTGACCAGGGACGAGCTCGACGGCCTGCCCGACGATTACGTAGATCGTCTCGATCCGGGAGAGGCTCCGGGCACGTACCGCGTCACCATGGCGTACCCGGACTACCAGCCTTTCATGCAGCAGGCCCGCAACCGGGAGCTGCGACGGGTCCTCCAGCACAAGTTCTGGAACAGAGCGTCCATCGAGAACCGGCCGCTGCTCGAGGAGGCCGTGTCCTTGCGTGACGACATCGCGGCCCTCCTCGGCCGCAGCAACTGGCCGGAGTACGCGATGGAGCTCAAGATGGCGGAGGGACCCGCCGCTGTGGTTGCGTTCTACGACTCCATCGTGCCCGGTCTGGACGCCAAGGCCGATCTCGAGCTGGCTTCCCTCCGGGAACGTCTCAGCCGTTCCGCCGGGTCAGAAGCGCTCGAACCTTGGGACCTCTGGTTCCTCGACGACGAACAGCGCAGAGAGGAGTACGGCGTCGACCAGAACGAGGTCGCCGCCTTCTTCCGGCTCGAGGACGTCGTCGGCGGCATGTTCGACGTCACGGGAGACGTTTTCGGCCTCGCCTATCGGAAGGTCGAAGACCCGGCAGCCTGGCACCCGGACGTGGCTCTCTACGAGATCCGTGATGGCTCAAAGGACGAGCCGATCGCGTACTTCTACGCCGACCTGTTCCCCCGCGAGGGCAAGTACGGCCACGCCGCTGCGTTCTCGGTCGTGTACGGGAGAGAAGAGGATGGCAGGTACCGCACTCCGGTCGCCATCGTGGCCAACTTCACGAAGCCCACGGAGGATTCACCCTCCCTGCTCCGCCACGACGAGGCGGTGACGCTGTTCCACGAGTTCGGACACATCCTCCACTTCTGTCTGACCACGGTCGACCTGGTCCGTTTCTCGGGATTCGACACCGAGTGGGACTTCGTCGAGGCGCCGTCGCAGATCATGGAGCATTGGATGTGGCAGCCCGAGGTGCTGCGGCGCTTCGCGCGACATCACGTCACGGGTGAGCCCATCCCCGAGGCCCTCGTCGCAAGGCTCGTGGAAGCCCGCGACCTCAACATCGGGCTCTTCACCCTGCGGCAAGTGTTCCTGGGCAAGCTCGATCTGGGCATCCACGCCGGAGGCAAGGCACATGACCTCGACACGGTGTACCGGGAAGCCTTCGGGCACACCCGGTTCCCCTTCCACGAAGACACCTTCTTCCCGGCCAGCTTCGGCCACCTCATGGGTGGGTACGACGCGGGGTACTACGGGTATCTCTGGTCGAAGGTGTACGGGGACGACATGTTCTCCGCGTTCGAGGAGGAGGGCGTCCTCGATCCCGGTGTCGGTTCGAGGTATCGGGCCGAGATCCTGGCGACCGGGGGCTCGCGGGACGCCTCCGATCACCTGCGAGCCTTCCTCGGCAGAGAACCATCGAGTGCGGCATTCCTCCGCAACCTCGGTCTCGACGGCTGAAACTCACATCTCCGGCTCGGCCAGCGCTCTGTGATCGACCTTGCCGCTCGCGAGCAGCGGCAATTCCTCGACGAAGCGCCATCGCTTCGGCAACTCGTGAGGTGCGAGCCGGGATCGAGCAAACCCGCGAAGTTCCGCCACGGCAACATCACCGACGACCACTGCGGTGACTGCGTGACCCCACTCCGGGTCGGCGACACCGAAAACTGCGCACGACTCGACACCGGGATGCGCGCCGAGCACGTCCTCGACTCGCCGCGGGTGCACCTTCTCCCCGCCGGTAACGATCGCATCGTCACGCCGCCCCAACACCACGAGCCTGCCGTCACTGCCGAACCTCCCCAGATCACCGGTCGGGAACGGCCCGTCGAGATCCGGCTCGCCGTCGTAGCCCGCTGCAACGTTCGGCCCGTCGATCGTGATCTCTCCGGACGAGCCGGCGCTCACATCGGACCCGGCATCGTCCACGATCCGCACACGGAGGCCCGGCAGGGGCATGCCCACGCCACGAAGTGAATCGCCGGGCCGCTCCGGATCAACGGTGGCGATCTGGGAGCAGGCCTCGGTCATGCCGTACGTCGCAAGCACCGGCAACCCGGACTCCAGCGCACGACGGACGAGCGAGGGAGAAGCGCCGGCGCCTCCGAGCAGGATTCCTCGCATCCGATCCGGAGCCGACCCGCGGGCCTGGAGCACCCTGTGGAGCATCGTGGGAACGAAACTGGCCCAACGAACCTCTCCGCGGGAGATCACCCCTGCCACGGCAGCACCGCCGAAGCGGGTTATGAGACGGACCGCTCCGCCGGCCGCCGCACATCTCCACAACACCGAGAGACCGCCGACGTGCCACAAAGGCAACGACAGCAGCCACGCATCGTCCTCTTCGTTGCCGAGTCGCTCCTGCGACGCGGCCACTGCTGCCCCAGCGTTGCCGTAGGTGATCCTCACCAGCTTGCGGCCACCCGCCGAGCCCGACGTCGCCGGAAGACACATCACGTCGGATGGCGCAGCGACGGCGCGTTTCGCCCGGCGGGCGGGCGAAGCGCTCGCGGCCGGCGTGTGGGGCGGATCGATGAGCGGCGGGTCGCGATTCGAGGGCTCGTCGGTCGACCCGCCCGCGGCTCGTGGATCGACCGGTAGGACTGCCAGCCCACAACGCCACGCCGCCCACATCGCAGCGATCGTCTCGGCCGCAGGATGGGCGACGATGCCGACCCGCATTCCGGACTCGAGGCCGGAGAGCGGACCGTGTTCCCATCTCGCGATCTCGGCGTCGAGCTCGGCGTAGGTCCACATGCGGTCCGCAGTGATCACGGCCGGAGCGCCGGGACGCCCGGCCGTGGTTGCGGCGAGGCTGGCAGGAGGCAGTGGTGGTCGCATCAGCGGTCACTACGATATCGGCGGCCCGCACCAGCAACGATCCGGAGGCGCCATGGTCTCGGAGATCTTCGACCCGGACACATGGGAACCGGTCGACGGATTCGACTTCACGGACATCACGTATCACCGGGCGCGAGACGTCGGCGTGGTCAGGGTGGCGTTCGACCGCCCCGAGGTCCGCAACGCGTTCCGGCCGCAAACCGTGGACGAGCTCTACACCGCACTCGACCACGCACGGATGTCGTCCGACGTCGGGTGCGTGCTGCTGACGGGCAACGGGCCCTCGCCGAAGGACGGAGGGTGGGCGTTCTGCTCCGGTGGGGATCAGAGGATCCGCGGATCGGACGGTTACCGCTACGAAGGAGCGGAGGGGCTCGATCCGGCCCGTCTCGGCAGGCTGCACATCCTGGAGGTGCAGCGACTCATCCGCTTCATGCCCAAGATCGTCGTCGCCGTCGTCCCCGGTTGGGCCGCGGGAGGGGGCCACAGCCTCCATGTCGTGTGTGATCTCACGCTTGCGTCGGAGGAACACGCCATGTTCAAACAGACCGACCCCGACGTCGCCAGCTTTGACGGAGGGTACGGGTCTGCACTCCTGGCGCGACAGATCGGGCAGAAGCTGGCGCGGGAGATCTTCTTCGTGGGCAACGACTACCGGGCCGCCGATGCCCACCGCATGGGGATGGTCAACGCCGTCGTCCCCCACGCCGACCTGGAGGTCGTCGCGCTCGACTGGGCCCGCAAGATCGTCGCCAAGTCACCGACCGCACAACGGATGCTGAAGTATGCGTTCAACCTCCCCGATGACGGCCTCGTGGGTCAACAGCTCTTCGCGGGCGAGGCCACCCGGCTTGCATACGGCACCGACGAAGCCGCTGAGGGAAGGGACGCGTTCCTCGAGAAGCGGCCGCAGGACTTCCGGCGGTTCCCCTGGCATTACTGACATCGTGAGCAGCCCGGCCGTCCTTCCCGGATCCGTGGCAGCGTGGGTGCTCGCCGCTCGTCCCAGGACCCTGTGGGCCGCCATCGCCCCGGTGCTGGTGGGCGCTGCGCTCGCCGCGGACGATGGTGCCTGGCGGCCGGGAGTGTTCCTCGTCGTTGCTGCGTCCGCGCTCGCCATCCAGATCGGTGTCAACTTCGCCAACGACGTTGCAGACGCAGCCAGAGGTGCCGACACGGCGGACCGGGTCGGACCGCCGCGAGCCGCCGCAGAAGGGCTCCTCACGAGCCGTCAGCTGTGGGCCGGCGTGGCGTTCTCGTTCGGTCTCGCCACGGTGGGGGGTGCGCTCCTCGTCTGGGTCGCGGGGCCCGTCGTGGTGGCCATCGGATTGGCCTCGATCGCGGCCGCACTCGGATACACGAACGGGCCCGTGCCGTACGGCTACCACGGTCTCGGAGAGCTGTTCGTCTTCGTGTTCTTCGGCCCGGTCGCAACGGTCGGGACCAGATTCGTCTTCGACCGTTCGACGACGGCTGCTGCCTGGGGTGGCGGCGTCGCGATGGGGCTACTCGCTGCGGCGATTCTCGTCGCCAACAACTACCGGGACATCGACACGGACGGGGCAGCGGGCAAACGCACCCTCGCGGTACGCCTCGGACGGCGGCGGACGGTGACGCTCTACGCCGTCACGCTGCTCGGTGGCGTCGTCGCCGGGCCAGTGTTCGCCGCCTTTGGCGTTCTGCCGTCCGGGTCCCTCGTCGCGTTGGCGGCGCTGCCGCCGGCGGTGCGACTCATCGGCAGATTGCGCGGGGGGAAGGGCGCAGAACTCGTCCCCGTCCTCGAGAACACGGCGAGGCTCCAGCTCCTCACGGCTGTGCTGCTGGTGGTCGGGATCGCCGCCATCTGAACCCGAAACGACCGACGAGAAACTTCATATCGTTTTTGTAAAGGTCGGGCTGCGTCGACCGATACAACAT
>JBHHXA010000002.1:0-27340 GCA_046756805.1 Acidimicrobiia bacterium | reverse complement strand
TGCCCGCTCACCCTCAGTCGAGGCGGCGGTCGATCTGGAAGTAGGAGCCTTGCTGACGCTTGGCGAAGTGCTTCATCTCAGCGGCGATGGCTGAGGCGTGCCCCGGTCCCTCCAGCGTTCGATGCACGTTCGTCGCGACGCCCATCGATAGCGTCGAGATGTCGAACCGGCGCACGGATCCCTGCCGGTCCTCGATCTCGACGAACCCGGCGGCGAGATCCTCAGCGTCGTAGTGAGCGGCGATGCCATCGTCGTACAGCGCGAGCGCGGTCTTGCAGTAACTCTCGATGTCGCCCGGGTCGAGGAGGATCACGAAATCGTCCCCGCCGATATGGCCGACGAAGGGCTCCACCGCGCCGCCGTCTTTGACGGCCTGAAGGAGAGCCTGAGCACAGAAGTTGATCACCGCGTCACCGCGGGAGAATCCGTAGTGATCGTTGAGCGCCTTGAAATTGTCGATGTCGGCATGGACGACGGCCAGCGGTCCTCCGGACGACAGCCTCTTCTCGAGCTCGCTCTCGATGCTCGCATTACCGGGGAGCCCGGTGAGGGGCGAGACGCTGCGTGAGCTTCCGGCTCGCTGGATCGAGCCGCGGATTCGCGCTACGAGTGTCTCCACCTCGAACGGCTTGGTCATGTAGTGGTCGGCACCGCGGTGCAAGGCATGTTTCTCGGTGGCTTCGAGCGGACGACCGGTGAGCAGGATGACCGGCGTGGTCGCCGTGCGTTGCGACGCTCTCAGCTGCTCGAGGACCTCGAGCCCGGTCATGCCCGGCATCACAACGTCGAGGAGCACCATGTCGGGGAGGGTCTCCTGCGCGAGGCGAAGCGCCTCGGGCCCGTCAGACGCGACAATGACCTCGAACCCCTCCCCCAGCAGCTCGAGACGCAGCAGCATCTGAAGGGTGCGATCGTCATCGACTACGAGAACTCGTGTCACGCCATTTCCTGACGGGAGCCGTTGCGTGCCACGCCCCGTGCGAGCAGCACCGACGTCCCTGAGTATCTATTCGGCAAGTCGGGCGCAGAACTGAGGGCACTTCTCGACGTCGACGCTGTCGCGAGGTCCGCGGTCAGGTGTCTTTGCCCCCGGCAGCGATGCGGGACTCCGGCGGCGCGTCCCTCCGTGCGGCCCGGATGCGGTCGAGGTGGTGCAGGACGATCGGGCTGGGCGCCGGCGGCTGCCACGCCTTGTAGGCGTCCCCCAGAGCGACGGGCCATTCGATGTCGATGTCGACCCTGGCGCCGGGGCCTTCTGCTCCGGCAAGGTGGTCGATGGCGGCGACGGCTACGGCTTCTTGCATCGCCTCGTCGTGTGGCATTCCGAACGCCTGGCCGAACGGGAATGGCACTCCGACGATCCGCGGCGCCCCCCGTTTCTCGGCGAGGATGGGCATCATCGTGACGACGACCGTGGCGATTCCGGTGGCTTCTACGACGCGTGCCAGCACGGGCACGTTCTTGCAGCAATCGGGTCAGGCGGGCGCCAGCACCAGCGCGTGGATCTCGGCTTCGTGGCACCTCGCGGCGATCTCAGGTCCCACTTCGGTGCGCCACACCTCCGCCCCCTCCTCCTGGAACCCCATGAGGGAGAAATGCTCGTGGGAGAGGCTGCCGATGCGGCCTTGCTCTGCGAGCCGTGCGAACGGCCGGAGGGGCAAGGCGACGTTGGAATCGGCCCGCAGCACGTCCGTGTTGATGTGGAGATGGACGGCGTCGATCTCGTCCTGACGCACATCGGAGGGGATCGCGCGGTAGGTGGGATCACCCCACGTGGGCTCGCGTCGCTCCCTCTCCACGTCGAAGCCCTGCTGTTCAGCGGGGAGGAACATCCCCGCGCTGCTCAAAAGGGCCACCCGTGCCTTCGTGAGCTCGACCGGCAGTCCAGTCCACACCGGTGGCTCGTCGAGTTCGGGCACCGCCTCGTACAGCGGTACGAAGGACCGGGGGAGATACCGATAGCTGTCGACGGTCATGTCCCTGAACCTACCTGCGCCCCGTGGGCAGATGCGACCCACCCGGCGTCGATAGCATCACTCCATGCTGAAGGACCGCAACGTCGCGTTCTTGGTGGCGGCTCGATTCATCTCGCGGGTCGGTGGCGAGGCGGCATTCTTCGTGGGTGTCTGGGGAAAGGCTGCGTTCGAATTCGATGCGGGAGCCGGTGAGATCGCGGTTCTCATGGGAGGCCTCGGCGCATCCACCATCGCCGGCACCGCTATCTCGGGCGTCCTGGTCGACCGGTACGACCCGCGCCGCGTAATCCTCGGTGCCGAACTGCTCTTCGTGCCTGCGACGCTGGCAATGATCGTTGCCGGGTCGATGGTCCAATTGACGCTCTTCGGCATCGCGCTCGGTCTCACCGGGGCTCCCGTGTTCACCGCCATCGCATCGTTCGCCCCCTACCTCACCTCGGACGGGACAGAGTTGCAGCGGATCAACTCGCGGATCGAGTCCGCCGGGCTCGCGGCCTTCATCGCCGGCCCTGCCGTCGGTGCGTTCGTCGTCCGCTATGCGACGCTCGACTGGATCTTCGTCATCGACGCGTTGACGTCGATCGTCGCGGTTGCACTGGTGGCTCCGGTGCGGCTCAGGCCGGTGATGCGGAGCGAGCAGACCTCGGCCTGGCGTGAGCTCCGTGACGGGATGCGCTACAGCTATCGAAGCAGGCAGCTCCGCTTCTATATCCTCATGGGTACGGCGCTGTGGTTCACGTTCGGCTCCTTTGCGACGCTCGAGCCGCTCTTCTTCCGCGATGTGCTCGGAGTCGATGTCGAAGCGCTGGGCTGGGTGAACACCGTCTTCGGGCTTGGTCTCGTCGCCGGAGCAGTATCTCTGCCTCGCCTACCGAAAGCGGTGCAGTCTGCGCGGGGCCTCACGGGAATCGCGGTCGCCAACGCGGGTGGCATCTTCGTATACGTCGGCACGTCGCGGATCGAAGTTGTCGTGCTCGGTGCCTTGCTGTGGGGCTATGTCATCGGTCTGTTTGCCCCGCTGCACCGCACTCTCGTGCATCTCAACTCGCCGGAGGAGATGGTGGGTCGGATCACCGGCACGGTCGCGGTTCACGCCCATGGCGGGGAGCTGATCCCGCTCGCCTTCGTACCCGCGCTCGCAGCCGTCCTTGGTCCGCAGCGAGCCCTTCTCGGTGCCGGGGTCCTGCTGGGGCTCATCGGTCTCGCCGCAGCGGCCGAGGCACGAGCCATCGATCGCGTCAGGAGTACCCCGGTGCCTCGCCCTGAGGGGCTCCTCGTCGCAGACGAGCCCGTTTCACCCACACCATGAGCGCCGGACTGCGGAGCTTACGAAGAGCGCGGATCTGCCGAGTGTCGCAATAGGATGCGACGCCAATGAGGACCCGACGATGAACCGCAAGCCGCTGGGCGCCGTCCTCATGGGCGTGGGCGGTCTGCTCGTGCTCCTCGGCATCGTGACCCAGCTGGGTTCGGGTGACGACGATGCGTTCGTGGCTGCAGCTGTCACGTCGACCGTCACGACGCAGTCCACGGCGGCGTCTTCCGCCACTCCCACCACTGTGGCCGCAACGACGACCGCCGCCGCCCCGACCACGACGGCTCCTGCTGCGACTACCACCACCGCGGCACCGACCACGACCGCTCCGGCACCGACCACGACCACACTGCCACCCACCACCACCCAGGCCACCACGACGACGTTGGCTCCGTCGGCGCAGGTCGCGGTCTTCATCGAGTCGTTCTCGGCGGCCATCGCTGCCGGGGACGTCGACGCACTCCTTGCAACGCTGCACCAGGCGATGATCCTGGGCTACGGAGAGGACGTGTGCCGCGGCTTCATCGCCGACGAGATCCTGCTCCTGACGAACTACCAGCTCACCGGTGCGGTGACGGGCCCGCAGACGAAGACTCTCGAGACCGGCGTCGGATCGGTGACGGTGGAGAACATCTACGAGGCGGCGGTGTCGTTCGTGTTCCGGGGCGAGGCGTTCGATGCAACCGCCGACTTCGTGCTCGGCGACGAACCGCGCTGGCTCGCAACCTGCCGCTGAGGTCAGACGCCCGCGGCAGGGTCCTTCGGCCCTGTCCGACGAGCAGCCGCTCGTGTGAGATGGGGGCAACGACGCGGAAGAGTCACGATGTGGTCTTGGAGCTTGCTCGATCTGGCGCCGGTGGCGGCTCTCATTGCCGTCCTCACGTTGACCGGCGCCGCAGTGGCCCGTGCGGCCATGCGCGCCGTCTTCGGTGAGCCGCGACCCCGGCTCCGCCTCGTAGAGAGGCCGTGCGACGTGCCTGCCGGGGCACCGCAGCGGAGGCTCCGGGTCGTCTGAGCCCTCAGGGTCTGCAGGCTCAGCTGGCTGCCTTCTCCAGATCGCGCTCGTCGCGCCCGGCATGGGCGCCCATCGCCGCGGCCTCGTGACCTTCGATGTCGATCTGCGGTAGCCACTCGAGCCACCGCGGCAGATACCAGTTGATGTCGCCCATGAGCCTCATCGCCGCCGGTACCAGGATGGAGCGGACGATCGTTGCGTCGAGGAACACGGCGACCGCGAGACCGAATCCCATCTGTTGCAGAGGAACGAGCTCGCCCGCCGCGAATCCCCCGAAGACCGCCACCATGATGAGGGCGGCACCCGTGATGATTGCGCCGGTCGTCCTCAAGCCGTGGGCAACCGAGGCCCTGTTGTCGCCCGTTCTGTCGAAGTGCTCCCGGATGCGCGTCAGCAAGAACACGTGGTAGTCCATGGAGAGCCCGAACAGCACGGCGAACAAGAACAACGGCAGCCAGGCTTCGATCGCCTCGACCTGCTGGAAGCCGAAGATGCTTTTCGTCCACGACGGGCCGATGCCGTCCTGGAACGCGAGCACGACCGCTCCATACGCCGCTCCGACGGACAGGAGGTTGAGGAGGATCGCCTTCACGGGGAGCACGATGGAGCGGAAGACCACCGTGAGCAGCATGAAGCTCAGACCCAGGACGAAGACGAAGACGATCGGCGTGAACGTCGAGACGTCATCGAAGAAGTCGACGTTGAACGCGCTCGCTCCACCCACCAACACGGTGGCGTCCGTGCCGGAGAACGCAGCTGGCACCAGGTCGTTTCGCAGCCGTTCCACCGCAGACGAGGCTGCTTCGCTCTGGAAATCCTCAGACAGGGGCACCGACAGCAACGCCAGGTTCCGCGAGTCGTTGACCTGGAGTGGGGCCGGCTCTCCGAAGATGGCGTCGCCCGACATCGTCGCGGCGAGCGCGGTCACCGATGCTTCGATCTCGGAGGTGATGGGGGCGTCGATCACGATCTCGACCGGATCGGTGGCTCCCCCGAGGAAGAAGTCGTCCCTCAAGATCTCGAATGCTTCCCTTGACTCGAGATCGTCGGGGAGCGTGCTCACGCCGGAGAACCCGGTCTCCATGCTGAAGAACGACACTGAGAGCACGACCATCACGGCAGCGCCGATCGACAGCCACGCCAGCGGTCGCTGCATGACGGCACCCGTGATCTTGTCCCAGAACCCTCCCACCTTGTCGACGTTGGCCAAGGACGCCCTTCTCCTCACACGGCCCCGGTTGATGCGGTCGCCGAGCAGCGAGATGACGGCGGGGAGCAGGGTCATGGACGCAGCCACCGCGAGCAGGACCACAACGATGGCTCCCACCGCCAGGCTGCGGAAGATCGTGTTGGGCACGAACAGCAGCCCGACGAGGGCGAGCACCACCGTGAGGCCCGAGAAGAACACCGCTCGATTGGCGGTGGCGCCGGCACGACCGATTGCCTCGAGCTTGTCGTAGCCGCGGACGCGCTCTTCGCGGTAGCGCGCCACGATGAAGAGCGCGTAGTCGATCCCGACGGCGAGCCCGATCATCGTGATGAAGTTGACGACGAAGAACGAGAGATCGAATGCGTTGCCGATGAGGGCGGTGATCCCGATGGCGGTGGCGATGGCCGCGATCGCCAGCAGGATGGGCAGCGAGGCGGCTACGGCCGCTCCGATGACGGCGAGCAGCACCGCGAGGGCTACGACGATGCCGATCGATTCGCCACGCCGCAGGCCTTCCTCTGCGAGTTCGACGAAGTCGTTGTTGATCGTGCCCTGACCGAAGAGCCGCACCGTCACGCCTTCGGGACCCGCGACGTCGTGGACTGTTTCGGCAAGGAGGTCTGCGTCGTCGGATGCCTCGTCCAGGTCTGTGTTCGCCAGAACCACGGTGACGAGCCTCGACGTGCCGTCCTGAGAGGCGACGGGGTTGCCATCTCGACCGACCGGCAGCACAGCCTGGACCACATCCGGTCCCAGCCTCGAGATCGCACTCGTGAGGTCACCGACGTATGCCTGATATCCGGCGTCCTCGATCGGGGTGTTGGCAGAGTCGATGACGACGATCTCGGTCCCCGCAGCCGGGTTTCGAGAAGAGTCTCGGCCCGCTTCGATTCCGGCTCGTCCGTGAAGTCGAAGTCAGTGGTCAATGCGTCGGCGAGAAACGTCGCGCTCGAAGCGACTGCGAGTACCAGGACGACGCCCCACATGGCGATGACCGACCAGGGGCGGCGGCTACTCGCGCGCGCCACGGTTTCCGGATTGAGTTGCATGGTCCACTCCCGCGTCTCAGTGCCCACTCTGAGCGACAGGCGAGCGAGTCTATCGAGCCCGAACCGTGACGATGACGGCGAGGTCCTTCATGGACCGGCAAGCGACTCGACGCCGAAGCGGTCGTGTTCGGCCTCTACGAGCACGCCCGCTCCCTCTGCCAGAGGAGGCACCACGACCCCTGCCAGACCGTGGACGGCCGCCTCGATCATGGGGCTGTGGCCGACGGCCAATCCTCGTTCCCCATCCCTCAGGGACTCGAGGAGGTCTCGAAGCGCAGCGCCGAGGATGGCCGTTTCCTCCTCGACGAGGGCGGGTGACGCAGCTCGCAAGGCGTCGAGGTCACCCCTGCCCGCCGTCCGGTAGGCAGCACGCCACTCGTTCTCCCTGCTGGATCTGAGGCCCTGTGCGATGGCGACGCCGCCGGGAACCTGCTCCCCGAGTCCGGCGAGTAGGCAAGCGGCCGTCTGTGTTGCGCGCTGCGCTCCCGAAGACCACATCCGCGCATAACGTCCCCCGAGAGAGGCGCCGATGGAGGTCGCCGCCGCAATGCCGTCTGCGGTGAGGGCGTCCCCGTCGTTGTCCGTGTGTCTCCGCACCTCGATGTGTTTCGTCACGATGCCCCCTTGTCTCGCACGCAGCATCCGCCGCGAGCATCGCAGCCCTACGATCGTCCGCAAGGAGGAAGTGACCGTGGACCACCACCTCGAGCAGGTGCTCGAAGATCTCGAGACCGCGGTGCACATCGCGACGAGCACCCTGGCGTCACGGGCCGCGCCCGGAGCATCGGCACGCGACTCACCCGCTCACTATGACCTCGCATTCCTCGCATCGGAGGCCGCCGCTCTGCGGTCGCTCACCGAAGCGGCGCAAAGAGGGGCCGTTTCCGACGCGTTGCTCGCGGCAGGAGCCTCCCGGCTGCTTCGTTCGGCGCGGGCGAGGCTGGACGGGAGGCGTCGAGAGCTCGGACTCGGAGATGACGCCTTGTCGGGCGGAGCGGTGGTCGACTCGGTCCAGCGTGGCTTGGATCCGGCAGTGATCGAGGGCGTGCTTGCCGAAGCCGGACGGCCAGGTCACGGCTTGCTCCCGAAGGACCTCCGTCTCGCGTTCGATGTTTTTCGACGCTTCGGGGCCGAGGTCATCGAGCCTCATGCCGAGGCGATTCACCGCAACGACGAGGACATCCCCGAGTCGATCCTCAGCGGCCTCGCTGCGATCGGGGCGTTCGGTCTGTCGATTCCCGAGGAGTACGGTGGCACGCAAGACGCGAGCGGCCCCGGCACGCTCGCGATGGTGGTCGCCACCGAGGCCCTGTCCGAGGCCTCGCTGGGTGCCGGTGGCTCACTCATAACGAGACCCGAGATCCTCGCTGCCGCCGTGCTCGCAGGTGGAACCGAGGCTCAGAAATCGGATTCCACGCCCTGCGATGTACGCGCTCGCCCTGATCCTGGCGGCGGTCGCGGTCACCGAACCCGACACCGGATCAGACGTCGCCGCGATTCGGATGCGAGCCGAACCTGTGGCGGATGGCTGGGTGCTCCGGGGCACGAAGACGTGGTCCACCTTTGCGGGGCGGGCTGAGCTTCTCGCCGTCCTCGCAAGGACCGACCCCGACCCGGGCAGCGGGCATCGCGGTCTCTCGATGTTCGTCGTCGACAAGCCGCGATGCCCCGGTCGCGAGTTCGTACTCGACCAACCAGGCGGCGGCGTGTTGCGAGGCAGGGCGATACCGACGATCGGTTATCGGGGGATGCACAGCTTCGAACTCGTTTTCGATGGGTGGCGGGTCGCGGGCAACGCTCTGGTAGGAGAGGAGGCTGGCCGTGATCGTGGCTTCTACCTCCAGCTGCTGGGGTTCGGTACCGGGCGGCTCCAGACGGCGGCGAGGGCCGTGGGGACGATGCAGGCCGCATACGACGCCGCGGCCGACTATGCCGCCACTCGCGAGACTTTCGGTGCCCCCCTGATCACGCGCCCACTCATGCGCCGCCTCCTCGCGGACATGGCGGTGCGGATCGCCGTCAACCGCGTGTTCTCATATAGCGTCGCGCCGCAGATGGGACACCCCCGGGGCCACCTCGAGGCTTCGATGGTGAAGGCGCTGTCGTGCCGGGCCGCGGAGAGTGTGACGCGGGATGCCATGCAGGTGTTCGGTGGGTACGGCTATGCGGAGGAGTATTCGGTGTCGCGGTACTTCGTCGACGCCCGGGTCCTTTCGATATTCGAAGGTGCCGAGGAAGTCCTCGCGCTGCGGGTCATCGCCGGAAACCTCGTCGCAGACGCGGCGGGACGCTGAAGCGGCACCGCCCGGTGCCGGTCAGGGATCAGGCCGGGGCACGGTCGAGAGCAACGCCGCATCGTACGACTCGCGGTAGGTGACCTCTCCGATGATCGAATCGGTGACGCTCTCGCGCTCGACCACGATCCGAGCCGGGAGGGCCGTGCCCGAGATCCACCAGATATCGATGCGGCTCTCACCGGCCGTCGCACCCGTGAGCGTGGACGTCGTTCGGACGTGGACGGTGTCCACCGTTCTCGCTGCGATGGTGGCGAGCTCCCGCCCGACGAGCTGTGAGCGGTATACCTCGGTCCTGTCTTCAGTGGAGCAGGTGAGCGTGCGCGGGGCGCGGGGTCCGTCTTCCGGTGCGAGCCAGGTCCCTCCGTCGCAGGAGAACTCCTGGAGATCCGGCTGACCGAACCACTGGTGGAACGCTACAAAGCTCGAGGTGTTGCCGTGTCCCGGCGAGCAGATCTCGTAGGTGTCCCATCGCTCTTCGAGCGGCTGCCACCGCCCGGTGAGGCCGCAGCCGGAGGACGAGAGCGTGAGGAGCGTCTCGACCGGGTAGTCGTGCCCGGCCCCGGCGAGTGCATCGATCTGCTCGGATCCGGTCGTGGCGAACACGTAGATGCCGGGCTCCCCGAGCGGGGGCTCGACCGCTCCCGGGCTCCCGGACGTGACGGGAGCGGCCGGCGGAGACACCGGTGTGGCCGTGTCGCGCAAGAGAAGTCGCCAGCCGAACCAGGCACCGACCACGACAATCGCGCCGAGCAGAATCACCAATCGCGAGCCGAACGGCGACCTGATCACGGCTTCGGCTCGGCCCCCTTCACGCCGGGTTGCTTGCGGATGGAGTGCTCGCGATTCGCATCGATTGTCGAGGTGGTGGCTCGCCGATGAGGCGTCAGAACTGCACCGCGGCCGCCGCCCAGTGGAACCCTGCTCCGAACGCGGTGAGGACGACCAGGTCGCCCTTGTGGATGCGGCCCAGTTCCTTCGCTTCCCAGAGCGCGAAAGGAACCGATGCGGAACCCGTGTTCCCGTACTCGTGGACGTTCACATACACACGGTCCTCGTCGACCCCGAGCCGGTTGCGCACCGCGTCGATGATCCGCTTGTTCGCCTGATGCGGGATCACGACGGCGACGTCGCTCATGGTTCTGCCGATGCGGCGCAACACATCCGTCACGGCGCCGCTCATCCGGTGGACGGCTTCGCGGAACACTTCGCGGCCGTTCATCTCGAGCCGCTCGTGGTCTTCTGCCGCCGCGGCTTCCGGGGTGAACGGGTATTTCGTGCCTCCCGTTCGCAAGGTCAGGATGTCCGCCTTGCTCCCATCCGTGCCGGACACGACATCGAGGACCTGGGCTTTTCCGGGTGCAGGCCCCATGACCACGGCGCCTGCGCCGTCGCCGAAGAGAACGTACGTCGCCCTGTCCTTCCAGGACACGAGTCGGGATATCAGCTCGACACCTACGACGAGGATGCGGCGCGGGGAAAGGTGAATCCTCGCCCTGGCAACGTCGAGGGCTTGTACGAAGCCGGCACACCCGCTGCCGCCCAGGTCGTAACTGGGGACGGTGCCGCAGCCGAGACGACTCTGGAGCAGGGACGATGTGTCCGGGAGATACAGCTCAGGCGTGTCGGTGGCGAGAACGATCTCCTCGATGTCGGTGGGCGTTAGCCCGGCATCGTCGATCGCCCCTCGTGCGGCCTCCTCGGCGAGGTCAAGTGTGGTCTCGTCGGCCGCGGCGAACCGGCGGCGCTTGATCCCGGTGCGGGTCGTGATCCAGTCGTCGGTCGTGTCGATCAGCGCCGACCAGTCCTCGTTTGTCATCACACGTTCGGGGACATACCCGCCGAACCCGACGATTCCCGCCACAGCAGGTGTCTCCTTCCACCGGTCCGCGCACAGGGTACCGTCGTGGTTCCGTCCATTGCCGCAAAACAGGTGCGATTCATCGAAGTGGCGCAGCACGCTACGGTCGTCCCATGCCGATCGAACCCGGGCTGAGCGGTGTCGCCCACCTCACCGTGACCGTTGCGGAGACAGCCGAGGCGGTGCGGTCCGGGGATGTTCCGGTGCTCGCAACGCCGCTGGTCGTGGCGCTCTGCGAGGAGGCAACCGTCGACGCGGTCGAAGGCCACCTCTATGCCGGCCAGACGACGGTCGGCATCAGGGTCGAGATCGACCACCTCGCGGCCACCGCGGTGGGCTCGTCCGTCACCGCCCGGGCCCTGGTCACCGGGGTCGAGGGCAGAACCGTCGTGTTCCGGGTGACGGTTCAGGAGAAAGACGCAGAGGTGGCGAGGGGTGTCGTACGCCGGGCAGTCGTGGACCGGGATCGGTTTCTCCGCACCATCGACGGGCGGTGACGGAGGAAGGCCTCACCCGTGGGCGGCCACGGCGGCGAGGTAGGCGTCCTTGTCGTCCCTCGGGAGCCACGAGGCCTCGAACCCGTTCGATACGAGCCGCATGACCTCTTCCGACGTCAACGAGGCAGCCTCGGCCACTGCGATGAGGTTCTCCAGCAGATAGCCGGGGACGTACGCCGGGTCGTCTGAGTTGATGCACACCCGCAGGTCGCGGTCGAGCAGCGTCTTGATCTCGCGTTCCTTGAGTCCGCCGGCGACATAGCTGTTGGAGATCGGGCACACGGTGAGACCCAACCCCCGACTCCGGATCTCCTCGCACAGCTCCTCGTCTTCGACTGCGTTGACGCCGTGGTCGATCCTGTCGACGCCGATGTCGTCCAGACACTGCCGGATGTGGGCTACCGAGTTCTGCTGATCCACGTCGCAATGCATCGTCAGCGCATATCCCTCGCTTCGGGCCTGTGCAAACACGTCTGCGAACTTCAGCGGCGGGTTGCCGTTCTCATCCGAGTCGAGGCCTACACCGATGATCCACTCCCGGTACGGAAGCGACTCCTCCAACGTGGCCGCGGCAGACGCCGCGCTCATGTCACGCAAGAAGCACATGATGAGATGGGAGCGAATCCCGAGCTTGGAGTTGCCGTCCACCTGGGCCCGGCGGATACCGGACAGCACGGTCCCGAAGTCGATGCCGCGGGAGGTGTGCGCCTGCGGGTCGAAGAACATCTCCACGTACACGACGTTCTGCGATCGCGCCTTTTTCAGGTAGGCGTAGGTGAGATCGTAGAAGTCCTGCTCGAGGAGCAGCACGCTCATCCCTTCGTAGTACACCGACAGAAAGGAGGGCAGGTCGTCGAAGTCATAGGCGCGCCGCATGTCGTCGACGTGCTCGTAGTCGAGTTCGATGCCGTTTCGCTTTGCCAGAGCGAACTTCAACTCGGGTTCCAGCGTGCCCTCGATGTGAAGATGGAGCTCTGCCTTGGGGAGAGCTGCGGCCAGAGCGCGGATGTCCGTCACGGGCGACCCTCCTGGTGGTCCGTCGCGCAATGGATGCCGCGGTGCCCTCGAGTCATCGGCGTCCTCTGGCAAGGACGCAGGACGGAGGCGCATTCAGTCAGTGCGTTGCGGACGAGGACGTAGCCGGCGGCGTCGATGGCCGGAGAGACCGCGTCGCTATTTGGGCGGCGGACCACTATGTCCGGAGCCGGGTCGCGTGCGCCACTCTCCCGAGGGCGAGTTCGTAGGCGGCGGCGCGCAGGTCGCCGCCCGTGCCTCCCGCTTGCTCCTTGAGCGCGGCATAGGCCGCGCTGAGGCGGGTCCTGAGCTCATCGTTGACGCGGGGCTCGGTCCACGGCTGCTGCTGGATGTTCTGGATCCACTCGAAGTAGCTGACGGTGACTCCGCCTGCGTTGGCGAAGATGTCGGGGATGACGGTGATGCCCCGTGAGCGGAAAGTCTCGTCGGCTTCTGGTGTCGTGGGGCCGTTGGCGGCTTCGATGATGATGCGGGTGCGCACGTCACCGGCGTTGACGCTCGTCAGCACCCCTTCCACGGCGGCCGGGATCAGCACGTCGCACGGCTCGAGCAGGGCCTCGTCGGCGGGGAACGCCTCTCCTCCTTCGAACGACGCGACCCCATCGGTCTGTGCGACATGGTCTCGCAGAGCTGCGACGTCGATGCCTTCGCGGTTGCGTACCGCACCCGAGACATCGGACACCGCCACGATCAGGGCGCCCCGCTCGGCGAGGAGTGAGGCGGCCCAGGAGCCGACGTTGCCGAAGCCCTGAATGACGATCGTCTTCCCTTCGAGCGTGCTGCCCCTGTCTGCGAGGACCATCTCCGTCACTTCGGTCACGCCCCGCCCCGTGGCAGCTTCCCTGCCCAGGCTCCCGCCGAGCTCGATCGGCTTGCCCGTCACGACTGCGGGGGTCCAGCCGTGGTGGGTTGCGTACTGGTCCGCCACCCAGGCCATCGTCTGAGCATTCGTGCCGAGGTCGGGGGCCGGCACGTCCAGGTTGGGTCCGAGCACGTCATGGAGCTGGTCCACCCAGATCCTCGTGAGTTGCTGGAGCTCCCTGCGACTCAGCTGGCGCGGGTCGCAGCCGATACCACCCTTGGCGCCGCCGTACGGGAGTCCGGCCACGGCCGTTTTCCACGTCATGAGCGATGCCAGCGCCGTCACCTCTTCGTGATCGACGGCGGGATTGAACCGGATCCCTCCCTTCATGGGACCCCGGGCGTCGTCGTGCTGCACCCGGTAGTCGACGAACGTGGCGATCTCCCCGGAGTCGAGCGGCAAGGTGCATTCGAAACGGATCTCGCGTCGCGGCGTGACGAGCTGGCGCTTCAGCCTGCTCCCGAGGTCGAGCGACTCGGCGGCGCGATCGCAATAGAACTGCGCTGCGGCGAGGAAACTGTCCATCGGACCCCCTTATCGGTGGCGGGATCGACCCTACCAACGGGGGCGACGGGTTCGAGGGAGAGTTATCGTCGCAGCCCCGGTACGCTCCGGCCCATGGCACCAGAAACCGGCGACGATCTTCGCGAGCGTCTCACACCACTCCAGCACCGCGTCACCCAGGAGTCCGCAACCGAGCGGCCCTTCACGGGTGAGTACTGGGACACGAAGGATCCCGGCGTCTATCGCTGCATCGTCTGCGATGAGCCCTTGTTCGACAGTTCGACGAAGTTCGACTCCGGGAGCGGATGGCCCAGCTTCTGGCAACCGATCGACCCGGGTACGGTCGGAGAGGTCGAGGATCGCAGCCACGGCATGGTCCGCACCGAGGCCACCTGTGCCCGCTGTGGAGCTCACCTGGGTCACGTGTTCGATGACGGACCGGATCCGACCGGGCTGCGGTACTGCATGAACTCTGCGTCGCTCAGACTCGATAGCGGCGCCGAGGAGGCCTGATCCGGCCGAGCGCGGCGTCGCCGTCAGACGAACAACTGCACGTCCGCGTCAGCAGCGAAGTCGAGGAATGCCGCCGCACCCGCCACTTCGCATCCAGCGACGAGGTCGGACTCCTCTACGCCCATCACGCCCATCGTGGTCGAGCACGCAAACAAGCGCACCCCGAGTGCCCGCGTCATCTCGACGAACTCCGGCACTTCGGGCATGCGCGAGTCCTTCATCCACTTCCGCATCACCTTCGTCGCGGCCGCGGTCGCACCCGGCACCGCACCCAGCAGGTTGGGGATCTTGATCGGGCCCGCAGGGTTGGCGAGGGACGCCACTTTCAGCTTCTCGAAGCGGTCCTCGTGGAGGATGTCGAGTCCGTAGAACGTGAAGTAGATTCCGGCCTCCCATCCGAGGCTGGCAGCAGTCAACGCCAGGATGAGCGGCGGGTACGCCTGGTCGAGCGTGCCCTTCGACGCCACCAGCGCCAGGCGCTTGCGGCGTGCTTCCGGATCCGGACCGGCATCGGTCAGTGCACGGGCAGCGCTCGTCATCGCGAGCCTCCCTTCTCCAGCCAGAAGTGGTGTCGCAAGCCCCTGGTTTCGGTGGCGAGCACCGCGTCACCGCGCTGTCTGGCGAGCGCTGGGATGTCTTCCAGGGAGCCGGGATCGGTCGCGATGACTTCGAGCACATCTCCGGTTGCGAGGTGCTCGAAGGCGAGCGCGACCTGATAGACGGGGAGAGGGCACAAGAGGTCGGAGCAGTCGATCGTCTCGGTGACTTGGATCTGTTCGAGCTTGCTGGTCATGTCTTCTCCTGTCGCTCGTGGTGGTCGCCAAACGAGAAGACCCGCATGGCTCTTGCCGTGCGGGTCATCGGTGAGGTCGATGTGGTCGGGTCGTCAGATGGCGGTGAGCTCCTCGCACGCGGCTATGTGGTGCAAACAACAGCTGCAGCAAGCGGGGCGAAGGCGCACAGTCGTCATCGGCAGCACTGTATCACCTGCCGGAAGGCAGATCGCCGGATCAGCGCCGGGTCCCATCCGGGGTGGTCTGCGGCCTTCGCAACGGTGGCGGAGGTCGCTTCGAGGGCCGTCGGGCGAGCAGGCTGCGGCCTGGCGGCGTGCCGCCGGTACCAGTTTGGCCCGAAACGGGTTGGTCCCCAGGATGATCGTCGGGGGGCCGGTTTATCCTGTCTGGCAGGAGGCATTTTGCGAGGAGGACGGTCTGAAGGTGGGCGTCTGCTCGAGTCGCACGCGCCGCGCGTAGATCGACGAGTTGCCACAGACCGGCGTTCCAACGTCGTGTCGCTGCACTACCCGGAGCGCCGTTCCGGTTTCGACCGGCGAGCCCCCAAGAGCAGACTCCAGCGAGCGTACCTCCGCACACTGAAGACCTACCGCAGCCGCCCCCGCACGTTGTTGCTCGTGCTCATGCTGGTGGTGACGCTCAACGCCGCCGATCTTCTGCTCACCGTCGTCGCTCTCGAGAAGGGCGCCGTCGAGGTGAACCCCGTGATGGCTTGGCTGTTCGGCATCAACCCCGTCGTGGCTGCGGTCTACAAGCTCGGCACACTGGCGGTGGTGGCGCTACTCATCTTTGCCATGCGTCGCTACCGGCGGGTGCTCGAGGTTTCGATCGCCCTCGTCGCGGGCTTCACGACGCTCTTCGGCTATCACATGGTCGGTGTCCTCGCCCGGCTCTGAAGCCGCCGTGCCTCGACCGGCCTCACGTGAGCTCAACGACGGGCAGCTCGAGAAGCTCCGCCAGCGCCCGTAGCTCGGCGTCCACATCGCCGTACCCGATCCCGTAGTGGTGCTCGAGGCCCTCGCTCATCACCGTGTCGAGGACGGCACCGGCCGCGCTGTCGAACCGAACAACGCCGGAGGTCCCGCTGAAGCTCATCGGGGTGTCGAGGACCTCTCCGCCCCCGATCGTGAGGCGGTGGTCTCCACCCGACTGGCTGAAGCGCGCAATCGTCACCCTGCCCGGCTTGAGTGGGAACTCGTGGAGCAGCGGCTTGGCGCGGTTGGAGTGGATGGCGGCTCTGGCGATCGCACCGGGATGCGCCAGCGCCAGCGGAGCGATGCCGCAATGCCACATGACGGCCGTGTCCGACGCTTCGTCGATCTCGACGAGATCTGCGACGAAGGCAGGCTGACCGGTGAGCCACTGCAGAACCAGGCTGGTGAGGTTGCCGTACACGTCGGCCTCACAGCACCCGGGGACGCCTCGTTCGCTGAGCATCGCCTGCGCCGCGCATGCTGCGCTCCCGTACTCGGTGAAACACTCGGGCCAGCATTTCGTTGCCACCCCCGACCAGCTGCGAGCATCGACGAGATCCTGGAACGCGAGATGGAGACGCAGTGCGTCTTCGAGAGGTTCCTGCTCCACGTCGTCGAGACCGGCCAGGTCGCCTGCAACCTTCTGCCGGAGCGCGGAGGTTCGCGCGTTTTCGATTGCTCTGGCCGGGTCGAACAGCTCCGGCAGCGAGATCGGATCTGCCCGGACGCCCCCGAGCGTGGCGAGGCGGGCGGGCTCGTACGCGCATGGTGCGAAGCCGGTCGGGTGATCGCCGATGACGCCGATGGTGGTGGTGGCAAGGAGTCCGTGGATGCGCTCCGCCTCGGCTACGGTTGCGGCGTCGAACTCCTCGCGGGCCCGGGGGGACGAAACGCGCGCACCCCGGGGTTTGCCGGTCAGCGCGTCCTCCACGCGGCGTGCGCTCTTCGTGTCTGCAGGCCCGTAGACGTAGCGGAAGGTCCTCCGTGAGAGGGCGAGGGCGTAGGCGGCGAGGTTGATGCCACACAGCGAGTTCAGCCGCAGCCTGCCCCCGGTGCGATCTTCCGGGAAGCCCCAGAGGACGAGCGGCGCATCGGTCGAAGCTGCGAGCGGCTCGACCATCGTCGAGTCGGTGAACGTGGCCTG
Source organism: Acidimicrobiia bacterium (assembly GCA_046756805.1). Classification (GTDB taxonomy): domain Bacteria; phylum Actinomycetota; class Acidimicrobiia; order Spongiisociales; family UBA5794; genus CAMYMC01. The sequence goes on along the minus strand of JBHHXA010000002.1, from coordinate 10,297 downwards.
GATCACGACGAGGGCGTCGAGTTCCAGCGCTCCGAGCCGGACGGCAGCGGCGGATACCTCATCGTTGTCGAGGAGCAGCGTGCGGTGTCCGACGATCTCGGCATCGAGGGCGTCGAGTGCCGCGAACGCGGCCGACGTCGTAGCTTCCGCGAACGGCACGTCGAAGGTGGGTCTCCCGACGGCGACGACACCGATGCGGGGACTCACGGTGCCTGCTCGAAGCCCGGGTAGCGGCTTCGGAACTCCGCACCGGGCCCGCCCGCGATCGGGTCGGCTCCAAACCGGGGATGTGCGTGCCAGGGAAGAGCTGCCTCATCGGTGAGCCGGTTCGAGTTCACGCCGGCGTGGTTCTGCGCCACGCGGTGAGCCGGGTCAGCTCATCCATGTAGGCGACACCTTCCGTCGCGAGCTCCGCGCGCACGGCGTCCATGTCGGGGAATCGCTGGAATGCATCCCACCAGATGGCCCTGCCGGCCAGGTACCCGCTCGCTCCCGCTCGATATGCATACCGCAGCACGCGAAGGAAGGTGTCCTTCGTCGCACCGGCTGAGAGCATCACCCAGGGCCGCCCCGCGAGACGACCCAATTCGTCGAAGAGGGCCTGTGCGTGATCGGCTCCTGTGCTGCCCGGCTCGGGGAGGTCTGCTGCCGGAAGCGGGCTCTCGAGCTTGAACAGATCGACGCCGTACTCGGGACCAGCAAAGGCCGCGAGCGACTCCAGCACGTGCTCCGACCGCTTCCCCTGCTGTTCGACGTAGTCGATGGTGTGTCCCGGTGCACCGAGGAGCGGGTACACGAGCAGCTCGAAGACGAAGGGAATGTCATAGCGGGTGCACGCCGCTCCCACCTCGGCCACGTATTGCTGCTGGTGCTCGATCACCTCGTGGGACGCATCGGGCCGGAACCAAGCGAGGACCTTCACCGCATCGCCACCCACCCGCTTGATCTTCGCCACGGACCAATCCTCGATCGATCGCGAGCGCCTGCCCGCCTCGCTCTCGTCGAACACGGAATCCTCGAGCGTGAGGAGCAGACCCTGCGCAGGGTGAACGAGATGGATGGCTGCCGGGTACGCGTAGTGCGGGTCGAGCAATATCGCCGAGGATCGTCCTGCCAGCTCGTCGACCAGCAACGCTTTGACGGATGCGACGTCTTCGTAGGGCGCGCGGTCGGTTCCCCTCCGCTCCTTGACCAGGTTCTCGATCGGGGGGCGCTGGTCGACCGCGGTCATCTTGAAGCGCCCGGTAGCGTCCGCGAGCCTGCGCATTCCCCACACCTTGCCGGCGGACAGGCTCATGTCGTTCGCTCCTCCAGGAACTCGGTGACCTCGTCTCGACTCGGGATACCGGCCCGCCCGCCGAACCGTGTGCACTTGATCGCCGCAGCCGCAGAGGCGAGCCGGATAGCAGCCGCCGCGCCGCCACGGTGTGCCAGGCCCACAGCCAGTGCGCCGTGGAAGACATCGCCCGCTCCGAGCGTGTCGACGGCTGCGACGGGAAAGGCAGGCTGGTGCCGCAGCGATCCATCTTCGAGCCAGTACACACCCCTCTCACCCGCTGTGACGGCGAGCCACGCTTCCGTCGAAGCGGCGACGCTGCGCAGACCGGTGTCGACATCATCGGTCCCGGTCAGGCCGGCCAGGGCGGGAGCGGCGAACGCGACATGACTCGCCGTGGCGAGGATCTGCTCCGTCGCGGGTCCGGTTCGGCCTTCGAAGTCCACGATGCCGGGTACGCCGATGCTGCGGGCCGCTCGCAGCGCGGCAACGGCTCCGTCGAGCCACCTGGTGTCCACAAGGACCGCATCGGACCCGGTCACGTCCTCCTCGGCGGCCGGCCTTGCCGAGGAGAAGAGTGCGCGGTCGGTGTGGTTGACGATCATCCGGTCGCCGCTGCCATCCACGTAGACGGAGGAGAGCGGCGATGATGCGCCCCGGATTCTCCGGACCCTCGTGGTGTCGACGCCGAGGGATCGCAGCTCGGCATCGAGGGCATTACCCCGCTCGTCGTCTCCGAGGCAGCCGATGAAGCGCGCTGAGGCGCCGAGAGCGGATACCGTCACGGCGGCATTGGCTGCGGGCCCTCCGCCGATCTCCGTATGTGCGTCTGCGAAGTGCTTGCCGGGACCTTGCGGGAGGTGGGGCACCGCGAACACGAGGTCGCGAACGGCCAGACCGACGCAGGCAATGGTGGTCATCCGGTGCGGTTCAACACGGCGAGGACGTTGGCGGCGGTCACGGCGCTCACCCGGACGTTGGCCTCCTCGGTGACGCCTGCGATGTGCGGTGTCAGGATGAGGTTGGGGACGTCAGCGAACCGGGAGCCTCCCCTTGCGTCCACGGGTTCCTGCTCGAAGACATCCAATGCTGCGCCCCGGAGCGTTGCGGACCGAAGAGCAGTGACGAGTGCGTCCTCGTCGACCGTGCCCCCACGCGATGTGTTGATGAGAATCGACGATTCCTTCATCTGATCCAGCCTGGCAGCGTCGAAGAGGTGCCGGGTCTCCGGGGTGAGCGGCACATGGATGCTGATGATGTCCGAGCCGGCCACCAGATCGCCGAGGGAGCAACGCGCCACCCGGCGCCACACGGCGTCGTCTGCCCCGATGAAGGGATCGGTGGCGGAAACGTCCATACCCAGGGCCGCAGCCCGCTCCGCCACCTCGCGTGCGATGTCCCCCATCCCGACGAGCCCGAGGCGCTTGCCTGCGATCTCGCGCCCCACCATCTCGGATCGGGGCCAATCGCCGGCGACGACGCGGTCTCGTGCCTCGAATCCGCCACGAGTCAGGAGGAGCATCGCTGCGACCACGTACTCCGCCACTGCCACGGCGTTGGCGCCGAGCGCAGGACGGACGTCGACGTTACGAGCCCGGCAAGCCTCGAGGTCGATGTTGTCCAGACCCACCCCGAGCCGGCCGACCACCTCGAGACGGGGTGCGGCGCCGAGCAGCTCCTCGTCCACGGTGGTGCGGTTTCTCACGATGAGGCCGCGGGCCTCACCCACAGCACTGAGGAGATCGCTCCTTCTGTCGGCGAGCCCTGCGTCGTATTGGACGGGGAAGCTGCCGGCGAGATCTGCGACCGCCGCATCCGCCATGAACTCGGTGACGACGATGGTGGCTCTGGTCGTCATGGGCGGGATTGTATGAGTGCCGGCGCGGGCCGGTGTGAGCAGCGTCACTGCGGTGCGAGACGGGCGGGAAATCCTCCTCGTGCGATGGGTCCCCAGCGGTCGATCTCGATGCGGAGCAGCACCTTCCCCTGGTCGGTCATCGCCTGGCGGTACTCGTTCCAGTCCGGGTGCTCCCCGGCGATGTTGCGGTAGTACTCGACGAACGGCTCGAGTGCGTCCGGGAGGTCGAGCACCGAGGCGATTCCATCGACCTGAACCCATTCCTCACCGAAGTCGTCCGACAATACGCACACCGAGACGACCGGGTTGGTGCGGATGTTGAGCGCCTTGGCACGTTCCGGATAGGTGGCGATGACGAGGTGGCCTTCATCGTCGACGCCGAGGGTCACAGGAGACATCTGGGGGCGCCCATCGCTCCGTGTAGTGGCCAGGACGGCCTGGTGCCGGGGCCGCACGAACGCGAGCAACTCGTGGCGGCTGACGATGCGGTTAGTTGCGATGGTTCGGGCCATGGGTCCTCCTCACGGGGGGCGTCTTCGGATGCGGGCTCAGCTCCGCGCAGCGTCACCTTCGAGCTCACGCTCGGCTGCGAAGGCGAGGATGTGGGCGACGGCTGCCTCGGCGTCGTCGGTGATATGGATCAAGGCCGCGTAGTCGTTTCCGGCCGCGAGTTGGGTGAGGAGCGGGAAGACCGGTTTGTCGACTCTCCAGTAGTCCTCGCCAAGGAACACCATCGGTGCCGGGTTCCCGTAGCTGCGGTAGTGATTCTGTGCCGCATCCTGGAAGATCTCCTGGATCGTTCCTGCGGATCCGGGGGAGAACACGACGCCGTTGGTGGCAATCGCGAGCAGCCCCTCTTCTCGCACACTGTTTGCGAAGTACTTCGCGATGTCCGTGGCGAAGACGGTCGGTGGTTCGTGACCGTAGAGCCAGGTCGGTATCCCCAGGCTGTCGGGAAGGCGGCCGCTCGCGTTGGCTCGGAGGGGGAAGCGATCGGTCACCTCCATTGCAGTCGAAAGCCATGCCTCTCGGGGCTCGAACCCCGGGGTCGACGAGAGCATCTCGAGCGCGGCGTCGAGGTCGGCGATGTTGCGGTGCGCGAACCAGGCGCCGAGGTGAGTGGCCTCCATCGCCCCCGGTCCTCCACCGGAGGTCATGAGCATGCCCCGTTCGGTCAGGCTCTTTGCGATGAGCGCCACGTCCCGGTATCGGGTCTCGGTGCGGCGCATGCCGTGTCCGCCCATGATGGCGACGACCTTGCGTCCCTCGATCTTCTCCTCGAGCGCATCGGTGACGGCGTGGTCGTGGAGCCTGCACGACAGGGACTCGAGGATGCTGTCCCCTTTCATCGCGGAGAAGTGCCGGTACACACGTTCGTCGAGCGTGTCGTTGTACGTGTGCGGTCGGGCGGGGTCGAATCCGGCGAACAGCTCTTCCGGTGTGTAGAGCGCGTTGCGGAACGGCGCGAAGGGAACGTCGACCGGGGGACGGAAGATGACGGCGCCGTTGGCGCAGGCGAGCGCGTAGGTCGATGCCGCCAGCTCCGATCCGAGGAAGACGGCGCCCGACAGGTCGGCAGCGTCGAGGAGGTCGGAGATACGGGTCAGGTCGAGTCCCTGGACGACGACGTCTCGCAGCGGCTTGCCCGCAGCGAGGTGGCGCTCCAGCTCCTCGATGGTCTCGATCTCGGTGATCGGCATGGGACGGTCAACGCTACCGGGCACGGGCGTATTCGGCAGCCGCTACGCGCCTGTCACTCCCCGGGATACATGACGCCGGACTGACGTCGCACCGCATCCATCCATGCCAGGATCGCCAGGCTGTCAGTGGAGGGCATCGTCGGGCTCTCGAGATGGCCCGCCTCGAGGCACCGATGCACGTGGTCGATCTGGAACTCGAGACCGGAGCCGTCGTACCCGACGTCGAACGTCGCGACGACTGCTCCCTCCCGCTCCAGGGTGACGAGGCGTGAGTGGTGAAATGGCGCGTGGACGCGGATCCGTCCCTTCGTTCCCGAGATCACTGCCTCGTTCGCGGTGTCGGAGAGGATCGAGGCGGACAATGTCGACATGGCGCCACCGGGGTGCGTGCTGGCGATGGTGATCTGACGGTCGATGCCCTCGGTGGAGACGTCTGCTTCCGTCGAACACGATGTCGGAGGGCCCAGCACGTGGTAGGCGAGCGTCACGGGGTAGATCCCGAGGTCGAGGAGGCTTCCACCCCCGAGCGACCTGCTGAACCAGCGGCGCTGGGGGTCGGGGTTTGCGGGGAAGCCGAAGGTTGCCTGAAGGTGCCCGACGTTCCCGATGGCTCCGCTCTCGATCAGCTCGTCCACCTTCGCGAGAAACGGCTGGAACCGCATCCACATGGCCTCCATGAGAAAGAGGTCTGCCTGCCGGGCCGACTCGATCATCTCGTGGGCTTGTGCCCGGTTGAGGGCAAGCGGCTTCTCGCACAGCACCGGTTTGCCGGCTGCGATCGAGGCGAGAACGTTGGCGTGATGGAGCTCGTTGGTGGTCGCCACGTACACGACGTCGACGTCCTCGCAGGTAGCCACCGCGTCGTGCGAACCCACCGCGGCTTCGATGCCGTGCGCTCCCGCGAAGAACTCGGCGGTGTCGAGGGACCGGGAGCCGACCGCGACGACTCGTGCCTCTTCCACCGAAGCCAACGTCGCGGCCATCTTCGCCGCCATTCCGCCCGTTCCCACCACACCCCAGCGCACCGTCTCCATGTTCACGAGCGTACCTGTCGCGGTCGCCATGATGCTGCCGCCCCTGGGAGCTCACCCGCCGTGGTGGTAGTTGACGAAGCGGCGGTGTGTCTCAGGGCAATCAGCGGCAACGTTCGTCATGAGATCGACGTTTCCCGGCAGCTCCAGCTCGTCGGTGACGAGATCCATCAAAGAGGCGAGGGTCGCGCCCTCGTTCATGGCGGCGTCGAGCCGCCGACACAGGACGGCGGAGGAGGTTGCGCCGTCGTCTTCCCTGGTCAGCCCACCAACGCCGGCGACGATCGCCGCGATGAGCGAAGCCGCGATCAAGAGGAGCCAGATCCGGCGCTTTCGTCCTCCAGTCATCGAGCGAGGCTACCGCTGCACCGTCCCGTAGAGCGTCGAGGCGGCTACAGCCTTCCCCGGAGGGCACCGATGTCGATGGCGTGAAGCGGATGCGCGTGGTGGTGCTGGTTTCGGCGTTGCTGGCGCTCCTGTTCGTCCTCATTCGCGATGATGATGTGGCCTCCGAGCCTCGACCGCCGCAGGCGTCGGTAGGGGGGTACGGCCTGGCGAATCCGGTCCACGACCATGCGTCGCATGATCACGGCGAGGTGCGGGCGTCGTTCGAGGGTGCACCCCGGACGACTCCTCCGACACCCGCCGCGTCTGATCCCGTGCCGGGAGGAGTCGCAGGTGTGAGCACCGGGGAGCCCGAGCCGGCTTCGTGCCGGGAGGAGCTCCTCCCGTTCCGGCATGCTCCGGTGGACGTCGCGGCGATCGAGTACGTGACACCTCTGGGGCTCATGACCGGTTCGCATGTGACGCCGGTGGATCATCAGTACTACCAGAACTTCCTCGAGCCGGATCGCGACATCGCCGTGCTCAGCCCCGGGCCGGGGACCGTGAGGGACATCCAGCACTTGACGCAGACGCTCGCCGACGGCGACGCCGAGATGATCGACGACTTCCGGCTCGTGATCGACCACACGTGTGGTCTATCGAGCATCTTCATCCACGTCGGGACGTTGTCGCCGAGGATTGCCAGGGTGGCTCCACCACCGGGCGAGTACGCCCGCGTCGAAGTCGCGCTGGTGGCAGGTGAGCAGATCGGATCCTTTCGCAAGAATGTGGACTACAACCTCGTGGACGTAGAGGTGACGCTGGACGGTTTACTGGTCCCTGAGCACTACCGGGTGGAGCCGTGGAAGATCCACACGCCTGATCCGTTCGACTACTTCACCGAGCCCATCCGCGAGGCACTCGTGGCCAAGAGCCTTCGGACGGCTGAGCCCATCGGTGGCCGCTTCGCCTACGACATCGACGGCAGACTCGTCGGCAACTGGTTCGAGGTCGGGACGGACGGGTACGGCGGCGTCGATCCGGAACGCTATTGGGCCGGGCATCTTGCGGTCGCTTATGACCGGCTGGACCCTGCCCGAGTCGTCGTGTCCATCGGCACCTTCGACGGGAAGTCGGCTCAGTTTGGTGTCCTCGGCAACGCTCCAGATCCGGCAGAGGTCTCTGCTGTATCGGGCGTCGTCGTCTACGAGCTCGTGGAGTACGACTACTGGATCGGGGACGAGCGATGGGACCGGGTCTCGTTTGCCCGGCCCATCGAGACGAGGGGCTACGACGAGGTGTTCGGCACGGTGCTGTTCCAACTCGTCGAGGATCGCATCTTGCGCATGGAGGCGTTTCCCGGTGTTACAGCCGACGAGGTAGACGGGTTCACGGACGCTGCACGCACCTACGAGCGCTGAAGGCGGGGTCGGGCTCTGACTCTGGTGTCAGGTTGCTTCGAGGAAGCAGTCGTGCTCGACGTATGCGTCTGCTACCCGGTCTCGGCAAACCGTTCGCAACTCGCTCGATGCAACCGTTGGTGGCGTAAGCCGCGCTCAAGGGCGTTCGCGGCTGCGCGTCGAACCAGCCGGAGTCGCTCCTAGACAGCCGCGTTTCGATCATGCACCCACCGTGTTCAGCGTGGTACCGATCGTGTCGATACACGGGGGACGTGAGGAACCGCCCTTCTCTCATCACCCCGCGGCGGCTCGGCCTTGTTGCAGTGCTGCTGGCACTGACCGCCGTCCGTGGGTTCGGTTCGGCGACGCCCGCAGATCCTGTGGAAGAGCCCTGGGCACCGTCGGAAGAACCGCCGTCCTTCGACGATCGTGTGTGGCGGAGCCGGGTCGATGCCGCGCTCGCTCCGAGCGAATGCTCCCCAGCGACGGAAGTGGCCGTCCCTCCCGGCTCCTACGCAGGGATGCTCATCGACACCCACTTCCACATGCCGCACATCCCGGACTCCCCGCCGGGTGCTGAGCCCGGTGAGAGCGAGATCGAGGGCTTTGGTGATGGAGGCGGCGACTGGGAGTTCGAGCCGGTGGAGACCGACCCGATCCGGATCCAGCAGCCGTTGGCGGGCAAGAACATCACGAACACGCAGTTGGCGTGTCTTCTGAGAACCGACGGTACCGATGGCGCGTTCGCGTTCTTTCCCGTGTTCGAACACATCCAGGGTCAACTGCTCGACCTGGCGCGGAGGACGATGGAGGAGCACGGGGACGTGTTCGTGCCCTTCATCATGCCCCCCGGTCCGCACGACGTGCAGCCGACCGTGGACGCCGTGACGGTGAGCGAGATGGTCTCGGTGTATCCCGGTCTGTTCCAGGGCTACGGCGAAATGGGGCTGTACGAGATCCCCGGGGTACGGGGCACCGACTATCCGCCGGATGCGCAGATCTTCCAGGAGATCTATCCCGTGGTCCGGGAGCACGGGCTGATGGTCTACTTCCATCCGGGCAGTCACCAGCGGGACAACCTCGCCAATGCGCTCGAGGCCAATCCGGACATCAGCTTCATCGTGCACGGTGATCAGATCGAGGGCGATGTCGCGGGTCTCATGGACCGGTTCCCGAACATCTACTACCCCGTCGATGCCATCTACGGCGACCAGTATCTTCTCCGTCCCGAGGAGACCATCGAGAGCTTCCTCGCTGCGACCTCCGACTTCGAGCCGCTTCTCGAAGCCGACCTCGAGAAGTGGAAGACCGTCATCGAGGAGCACCCGGACCGATTCATGTGGGGCACCGACCGAGGAGGCTCGGCGGTGTGGACGTACGATCTCGGGGTGAGCCTGCGCCTCGCCGCATACGGGCGGGCGTTCATCGGCGGACTCGACCCCGACGTCCAGGAGCGCTTCGCCTACGGCAACGCGGCGCGACTCATCGCGGATGGTTGACGCGCCCCAGGCCCATGCCCTTACCCGGGCCGCGGAACTCCCTCAGCATCAAGCGCCGTCGTTGGCGCCGCCGCGAACCGGTTGAGGCAGGAGTTGTGGGGCGGCGGGCGTGCCGGTGTTTGTAAGAGCCCGTCGATCCTGTCGTGGAGCCTGCCGATATCCGTCTTGAGCTCGACTTCGTCCTCTTCTACGAACTGGGCCGCCATCGCGGCGGTGAGCATGCCCACGAGCCCAATGCCAAGGAACATGAGCATCGCACCGGCGATCCGACCCAGCGAAGTGACCGGTGAGATATCGCCGCAACCGTATCTCGCATGAGACACACGTGTGGTTCTCATGAGTCTCACCCTCCTTTCGAGCTCGGGCTGCGTCCCGCTGAGTGGTGTAAACGAGGTGTCGACTCTCAGCGGTGCGAACCTCGCCGGACCTGCTGCGCTGTCACTATCCACGCCGAACGTGGCAGGAACACCGGGTGCGCCTGCGGTCGGTCCGGTCGCCGTGGCGCTCAGCATCGCTGGACCAGGCACTTCCCCTGTGGGCCCGCTGGGAATCGAACCCAGAACCTTCGGATTAAAAGTCCGCTGCTCTGCCAATTGAGCTACGGGCCCGGGCCGAGAGTAGTGACGCCGACCGGCCCCGGTCGCGTCAGGTGGCGACGGGTGCCGGTGCGGTGAGCCGCGGCAGGAAGTAGGCGACCGAAGGACCGACGCCGAAGGCGAACAGCACGGTGCCGATCCCGACCGTGCCCCCGAGGAACCATCCCCCGATGAGGACGGATAGCTCGATGACCGTCCTGGTGAGACCGAGCGGGAACCCCCGGGCCGCCATGCCCGTCATCAGACCGTCACGTGGTCCCGGTCCCTGTCCGGCGCCGATGTAGAAGCCGCTCCCGATCGCGACCAGAGCGACGCCCCCGACCATCGCCACCCATCGCAGCCAGGTCGCCCCGATCTCCGCGGGGAGGATCCACAACGTCACGTCGATCACGATGCCGATGACGGCGACGTTGAGGATCGTGCCCAGACCGACCCGCTCGCCGATCGGGATCCACGCAATGAGCACGACGATCCCCGTGAGGATGCCGACGGTGCCGATGAGGATGCCCGACCTCTCGCTGATGCCCTGGTGGAGCACCTCCCACGGGGCGAGCCCGAGGTCGGCGAGCACCATCCATGCCAGGCCGATGCCGAAGAGGACGAGGCCGAACAT
>JBHHXA010000001.1:0-29569 GCA_046756805.1 Acidimicrobiia bacterium | reverse complement strand
TCCCGCTATGCGCTCGAGGTACACGCCCCTTCGTGTCGTCGCAGGCGGCCTCGTGGCGTTTGCGGCGCTGTTCGTGGCGGCGGGAGCCGCAGGGTGGTGGGCTGCTGCGGACAACGAGCAGGCGATCGGCGAGATCTCGCGATGGTGTGAACGCGTTGCATCCGGCCTGCTGCGGGAGCCGGTCAACACCCTCGGCAATCTGGGCTTCGTCTTTGCAGGCACGGCCATGTTCGCGACGTTGGCGCGCGACGTCGCGAACGAGCGACCCCGTCTGAACCGCTTCATCGGTAACGCCCCGACGGCCCTGCTGTACGCCTCGGCGGCGGTGTTCCTGGGACCGGGATCGATGGTGATGCACGGCAGCCACACGTTCTTCGGGGCGTGGATCGACAACGTCTCGATGGTGACCTTCATTCTCATCCCGTGGCTCGTGAACCTCTCGGCGCTGGGCCGATGGCGAGAGGGCCTGATGTTCCGCGTCTACGCGGGCGTGGTGGTGGGGTATGCAATCGCCTTCTGGGTCTTCGGCTCCGACCTGGGCATCGGGCTCGATCTGTTCGGAGTGTCGATAGGTATCTGGGTCATCTCCGAGGTGCTTTACCGATGGTGGTCACCGTTGATGCGCCCTCTTTCGGGACTCGTTGGATTCCCGGTCGCCGCGGCATTCGGCATCACCCCCGCAGAGATGCTGGCTCACCCGGGCGACTACTGGTGGGTCGTGTTCTTCTGGCTCCCCGCGATCCTCGCCCGTCACGCTCCCGATGGGCGCCGTAGCTACGCCCCCTGGTTCTGGATCGGGATCGGTTCGTTCGTGGTCGCCTATGCGATTTGGCTCACGGGCACCGCCGACCATGCCTGGTGTCGCCCCGATTCGCTCATCCAGGCTCATGCGATCTGGCATCTGCTGTCGGCGCTCGCCACGTGGAGCTTCTTCGTGTTTCTTCGCACGGAGCGGCCGCTCGACGTGGGCACACCGCAGTCGGTCGCCGACGCACCGCGTGAAGGATCGCTCACCCGAGACCGGTGAGCACCTCGCCGAGGGATTCGAGCCCTTGCTGGAGGCTCTCGGCGAGCGTGGCCAGCTCCGTTCCTGCGACGGGGATCGAGATCGGCACAGTGAGGTTGACCGGAATGGAGGTTTCGATCGGGACTCGCTCGTTCACCGGGATGGGCACGGTGAGGTCGATGGGGAACTCGAGCTGGATCGGCACAGTGACGTCGAGGGGGATGTCGACGCCGAACGGCCCGTTGATCCTGATGGTGGTCTCGATGACTTCGTCGACCGGCAGCGTGGTGCTGATCGGGACCTCGAGGGTCCGATTCAGGTCGAGCGACGTCGAGATCGGGATCGTCTGGTCGATCGGGACGTCGAAAGCAATCGTGGACGAACGGAACGACTCCAACCCTGCCACCGCCTCGTCGAGCGCGGCGCCCACCGTGGGAGCCAGATCACCCAGCGCACCCTGAAGGGTCGCGGCCTGGGTCGAGAACAGGGCGAGCGTCCCGCGTAGCTGTTCGACCTCCGTTCTCGCCTCGGTCAGCTCCGCTTCCAGGGCGTCGATGTCCGATTCCGAGGACCCGAGCCGGGTGAGCAGGAAGATCGACAGTGCCAGCGCCGCCAGCGTCAATGCTCCGAGGACCGCGAGCACCGCGAGAATGTTTCGCTCGAGGAAATCCTTCATGACCGTACCCCCGGGGTGTGTGCGTGCAACGAGGAGAAGGTAGCGACACCTGCGCCGTGCGCACTGCGGCGCAGACCGATCAGGGCCTGGGCGGCGAGTCGAGGTCGCGTGCGTCCTGGCTCCGACCTGCCGTCACCCTCCGCATCGAGAACGCGACGAGCAGCGCCAGGGCCGCCACCACCGCTGCGGCGACGAACGTCTCGGCGATGGCTTGGGTCGTCAACTCCGCCTGTCCCCTGGTGACGGCGTCGACGTAATCGGGCGAGGTGATGGGTGGCAGCTCGAGTGTGGTCCGGAGCTGGTTGAACCGGGCCAGCCCGTAGGCCGTGAGCCCTGAGAGCCCGACGCTGAGACCGATGAGGCGGAGCACGATGACCAGGCTCGCCGCGGTGCCCCTACGGTCGGGAGGGGCTGCATCGACCACGGCGGCCGCGGTGGGAGCGACGACCAGACCGAAACCAGCTCCGAGGAGAGCGAGCTCCACCGCCATCAGGCCGTACGGAGTGTCCACGGTCCACCCGAGGCCCATGAGGAGGAACGCGGCGGTTGCGCCGACGAGCCCGGCAAGGACGGGTGGCCGGTACCAGGTGCGTTCCGTGAGCGGGCCGCCCAGGTACGACGTGACGGCCATCGTGGCCGTGAGGGCGCTGAGCACCGCCCCTGAGATGAGAGCGGAGCGTTCGAGGTCTATCTCGACGACATTTACGAAGAGCGGAACGTCGACCATCGCGATGACGAGCGTTGCACCGACGAGGAAGTTCACGGCAACGGCCACCGTCAGGTTTCGCCCGTGGAATAGGCCGAAGTCGATGAGGGGGTCGTCACTTCGTACCTGGATGACCGCGAAGGCAACGGCGGCGATCGCGGCGACCGGGAAGAACCATCGCAGACCGGCGCCACCCGATCCCGTCAGCTCCTCGAGCCCCGAGACACTCTGGATCTCGGCGCTGCCCAGCAGGGCGAGGTTGAGCGCCACGAGCGCGGCCGTGAGCGTGACGGCGCCCGCCCAGTCGACGCGGGTCTGTCGATTCCGCTTGTCGAACGCAGCGAGCCCCCACCACGCAAGGGCGATGCCGATCACCGCAAGCGGGATGTTCAGGTAGAACTGCCACCTCCAGGTGAGGAACCGGACGAGCACGGCGCCGTAGAGGGGTCCCCATACCCAGCCCAGCGTCTCCACCGCGCCGAGGATCCCCAGGGCCCTGGCCCGCTTGCGTTCCTCGTAGACGTCCGCGACGACGGCCATGCCGATCGGCACCATCGCACCGCCGCCGAGCGCGGTCAGCACCCGGCCGACGAGGAACGGTCCCAACGAATTCGACATGGGGATGATGAGCGATCCGACGAGGAAGAGCCCCATCGCTGCGATGTAGACCCGTCTCCGCCCGATGACGTCGCTGAGCCTGCCCATGAACGGCATGACGGCGACGAATGCGATGAGGTAGGCGTTGACGATCCAGGCGGCGTCGTCGAGGCCGTCTGGCAGAACGATGCCGAGGTCACCGATGATCGGCCGGAGCATCGTGGTGACGACGGTGAGGTCGTCTGCGGCGACGAAGACGCCGAAGGCAACGACCGCGAGGATGGCCCTGGGTGTCGGCTCGCGCCGGGTGTCAGCCACCGGCTCCGAGATCCGGCGGGTCGATCGTCACGGGCTCGCCGTACTCGCGGAAGGTCATCTCCCAGTGAGCGGTTCCGCCGGTCACCTGCGTATCGAACGCGGCATCGACGAGCTGCCCTGTGGATCGGTCCATCCAGGCGTCGAGTGTCACCGACTGGCCGCGAACCAGCCGGGCAGTGATCACCTCGACCCGTTCCTCGTCTGCGTTGCCGCGGATGTGGTAGGTCGCGATGCCGTCGCGATCCTCGAGGCCTATCGTGGTGACATCCGTCAGACCGTCCGTGAACAGCTGTCGGAATCCCTGGCTCGGGTCGAACAGCGTGGCGGGGTCGAAGGTGAACGACTCCGGAGCGCGTTGCCACGTGCCGGTGACGAACGACAGCCAGATATCACCATCGATGGCGACGGCCCCGACCTGCGTGTTGAAGTCGGTCACGGTGACGGTTACGAGAGCGTCCGCGGAGCTCGGACCCGAGAACCGGCCCTCCGCGTCCCGGAACTCGATGAGATCTCCGAGCTCGTCGCCGAGGTCGATGAACACCGGCTCACCCGAGCGCTCGATGGTGAAACGGACGGTGTCGACTTCGCCCATCGCCGTTGCCGCGGCGAGGAGGATGGAGTCAGGATCGGCAGCGATCGTGGACGACGTCGTCTCGTCATCGCTTCCTGAGCAGGACGCGGCCGCGAGCGCGAGGACACAGGCTGCTGCGACGAATCTCAGTCTGGTGTGGCGCATACACCGAGCACGCTAGCCGTACGCGCCCTTTCGCCGAGGGCGAGCCGGGGTGCCGGCGTCATCCCAGCTTGCGCTCGAGGAGCTCTGTAGACCACCAGCTGCCCAACTTCGCTCCGGCCTCGTCGAGCACGCCGACCGTACGGAAGCCGAGCTTGTGGTGGAGGGCTATCGAGGCATCGTTGGGGAGCGCGACGACCGCATACGCCCGGTGCGCTCCTGCCGTCTCGACGGCGTCGAGCAGGGCGCGATAGAGATGCGCTCCGATCCCGCGGCCCAACCATGCCGGGTCCAGGACGACCGTCGTCTCCACGGATCGGGCATAGGCCTCCTTGGCCCGCCACGGGCCGCTCCACGCCGAACCGACGACGTCGCCGTCGATGACGGCCACCCACGCCTGGTGAAGGCCCTCGTTCTTGGACGCGAGCCAGATCCGTCGCTCCTCGATGGTCCACGGTTCCATGTCGAAAGACACGTGTGATCCGACGACGTACTCGTTGTAGATGGCGGTCATCCGGGCGGCGTCCGCCGCTCGGGCGCGTCGCAGCGTGGCTCGCATCGTCGGAGCGTAACCACAAGGACCTCGTGCCACCGCCGTGCCCCCGGCGGGTTGGCGGCGAGCCTGCTCCGCTGCCTCGAACGAAGAGGAGAGTGGAGCGCTCCATGCTGCGAAAAGGGTCCACCGGAGACGACGTGGGAGAGGTACAGGACAAGCTCAGTGCGGAAGGTCACGACTGCGGAACCGCAGACGGCGTGTTCGGTTCGAAGACCGAGGGGGCGGTTTGCTCCTTCCAGGGATCGGCCAACCTGGGCGCCGACGGCAGCGGCGGGCCGAAGACCGATCGGTCGCTCCGCACCGCCTACATCGCCGCCTCGATGGGGCGCGGCGACGGTGGAGACGCCTCGGAAGCGCCCGGCCCTGCCCCCCTCTAGGAGAGTGCGTCCCGGGCCGGCGGCCGTCCGCTATTTGACGGCAAAGGCGAGCTTCACCGCTGCGCGGTACTGAGAGATCCGACCTCCCTCGACACGGGCGTTGAGCGTCTGGACTTCGACGCCGGTGATCCCGCTGATGCTCTCTGAGGCCTTCGTCACCGCTTGTTGCACGGCATCCTCGAAGCTCTTGTCGGAGATCCCTATGAGCTCGACGACCTTCACAGCCCCTTGTTCGATGTAATCCGTCACGATCTGTGCCTCCCTCGTCGTCGCACCGCCTGCGAATGCTACCGGAGCCCTCACCGCCGTTAGCCTCTGGCTTGTGACCGGCGAGCTGAGCTTCTCGACCAGACGGGTGGGACTGCCCCGCGTCACCGGCGGGATGGCGGCGCTCACCTTCCCGCTGCTCCTCGTCGTGCTCGCGGTGCACACGGGCTTCAACCAGGACGGAGGTTCTGCGGACCTGGCCGCGGCGTTCCTCAGCGCGATCCTCCTGCTGGTTGCGGAACCGGTGGCGTGGCTCTTCGCATTCGACTTCGTCGATGCGGGACGTTTCACCATCATCTTCGTCGGGGCGCTGACGAGCTTCCCGTTGTGGTATCTCGTCGGGAGCGCGATCGCGGCCCGGTCGGCGGGATGGGTGGTGTGGACCCGGCGGTATGTGGGGCTGTGTCTCGGCTGGACCGCCCTCAATCTGGTCGGGTTCTTCGTCCTGGCCTCGCTCGCCGGCTGATGAGTACGCTCCCTCACATGCGAGTCGTGGTCGATCTCTGCGTGGTGCCCATCGGTGTCGGTGTCTCCGTGTCCGAGTACGTAGCCGCTTGCGAGCGGGTCATCGCCGAGGCCGGTCTCGAGCATCGCCTCCATGCGTACGGCACCAACATCGAGGGCGATTGGGACGGGGTGATGGCGGCAGTCCGCCGCTGCCACGAGGTCGTCCATGAGATGGGTGCGCCCCGGATCTCGACTTCGATGCGCCTCGGTACGCGGGTCGACCGCATGCAATCCATGGATGACAAGATCCAGTCGGTGACGGCGAAGCTCCGGGAAGACCCGGGGTAGGGTCCCTCGCGTGGATCTCTACGAAGCGCTGTACACGACCCGTGCCATGCGGAGGATGAAGCCCGACCCCGTCCCTGCCGACGTGGTGCGGTGCATGCTCGATGCTGCGGTGCGAGCCCCATCCGGCTCCAACGCCCAGAACTGGCGATGGCTGACCGTCACCGATCGGGAAACCATGAAGAGCCTCGGCACCCTGTACGCCGATGCGTTCGAGATCCTCCAGAACACGGTCTACGCAGGTGTCGAGCCCGCCAACGACCAGGACCGCAGGATCCTGTCTTCGTCGTCGTGGCTGGCGGAGCACTTTGCGGAGGTACCTCTCGTCGTGCTCGCGTTTCACAGGAACGATCCATCCGGTGCCTCGATCTATCCCGCGGTGTGGAACCTGATGCTCGCGGCGAGAGGCCGGGGTGTCGGCACGACGCTCACGACCATTCTCGGCATGTTCAAGAGCGATGAGCTGTTTGCCTTGCTCGATGTGCCCCGCGACAAGGGCTGGACGAATGCCGCGGCCGTCACCTGCGGCTATCCGCTGGGGCGGTGGGGTCTCGCAGCGCGGGCACCTGCTCGCGACGTGGTCTACTCCGAGCGCTGGGGGAGCGACGCCTCGTGGGAGGCGGATGAGCCGTGGTGGCAGTCCGGCTGAGCGGTCGCTCGATTTTCAGAACAACCGGGGCCGGAACCGTTCGTCGTGGGTGCGGATCGCAAACCGGTCGGTCATTCCCGCTACGTAGTCGATCACCTGCGTGATGACATCGGCGTCCTCGTGGCGGTACGAAGACGGTATCTCGTCCGGGTGGTCGAGGAAGTAGGACACGAGGTCCGTCACGATCTCCCGTGCCCGACGTCGCTGGCCGTCGACCTCGGCGCGGAGGTAGACCCGCTCGAACATGAACGTCCGCAGCCGGTGCATCACGGCGAGATGTTGCGGCTCCATACTGATCTCGCCTTTGGCCAGCGACTCGTCGAGCACCGCATCGACCATCGATGCGATCCATTGCCTTCCCGGCTCGCCGAAGGCGGCGATGGCCTCCCCGGGGAAATCGGTGCGAGCTAGGACGCCCGCCCGCAGCGCATCCTCGGCGTCGTGGGACAGATAGGCGATGCGGTCTGCGTAGCGAACGATCATGCCTTCGGGCGTCGCCGGCGGCACCGGCACCTTCCAGGGGTGGGCTCGGATCCCGTCGCGGACTTCCCAGGTCAGGTTGAGCGGCTCGAGAACTTCGAAGATCCGTGTGCTCTGGTCCGAGTGCCGCCACTCGCCGTCGACGAAATAGCTCAACGCTTCCTCGCCCGTGTGTCCGAACGGGCTGTGACCGACGTCGTGGGCCAGACTCACGGCTTCGGTAAGGGTCTCGTTGAGCGAGAGGTAGCGGGCGATGGACCGGCCGATCTGGGCGACCTTGAGCGTGTGGGTGAGCCTGGTGACGAAGTGGTCGTCCTCCGGGTTCATGAAGACCTGGGTCTTGTGCTTGAGCCTCCTGAAGGCTTTGGAGTGCAGGATCCGGTCCCGATCGCGCTCGAAGACGGTGCGATGGTCGTCCGGCTCCTCGGCTACCGCTCTCCCCTTGCTCTCCGCGGACAACGTGGCTCCAGGTGCCAGCGCTTCCCGTTCGATGCGCTCCGCATCGGCCCGCGTCCGGAGACGGAAGGAGCCCACGGCGATCAGACCAAGCGTTCCCGCAGCCGGGAGCTGATGTAGTCCATCGTTGCGACGACGATCGCGATGGCCAGCATCTGTGCTGCCGCAGACTGGTATTGCAGGAGGTTGATGTTCTGTTGAAGGAGGAACCCGATGCCTCCGCCGCCAGCGAACCCGATGATCGTGGACATGCGCACGTTGATGTCCCAGCGATACATGGTGAACGAGATGTACGGGGGCACGATCTGGGGAACCACCGCATATACGATCGTCTGGATGCGTGTGGCGCCGGTGGCCCGGATCGCCTCGATCGGCCCGGTCATGATGCTCTCGACCTGCTCCGAGTAGAGCTTGGCCAGGGCCGCCGTCGTGTGGAGAGCCAGTGCGAGCGACCCTGCGAAGGGGCCGACGCCGATCCAGACGACGAACACGATCACCATCACGAGGGGTTCGATCGAGCGCAACGTGTTGAACAGCGTTCTTCCCATGTAGTACACGACCAGACCGGTACCCACGGACTCGGTGTTCCAGCTGCGGAGTGCGACGTACAACCCGAAGAGGGCGCCGATGATGCCAGGGACGACCAGGGTGAGTGAGCCCTCGAAGTCTGCGAACCAGTCGATGGCGAACCCCACCCCGAGCCCGACGACCAAACCGGCGACCGGTGCGAGGAAGAGCGAGATGGTGCGCGTGACGTCGCGGGGGAACCGGCTTCGGAGCAGGTACGCAAACCGGCCCGCAAACGTCATGAGGATGCCGGCGCCCAGCAACGAAGCGATCAGGCTGATGACGACGTCGAGGATCTCACCGAGCCTCGCGACGAAGTTCCCGAGGAAACCAAGCGCCCCCCCGTTGCGGTCGATGGCATCGCCGATGTCGAGAGCAAACGCGCTGAGCAGGATGAGTGTCAGGATGGCGGCCACGGCCGCTGCGAGCAGCACGCCGATGCGAGCCGCCCTGAGGCCCGGCGTCGGTGGTTCGTCTTCGGTCTCGGGGACGGCCCAGCGGAATGAGAGCCACATCGCGAGGGGCAGCACGATCAACCCCACGAGCTCGATCCAGGCGCTGTCGATGAATGGGTCGCTCAGTGATCGGGCCGCACGGGCCCCGATCACACCGAGAAAGATCCCGATGGGCAGGGCAATGATCGTCATCGCCAGGTTGATGACCGGCGTGGAGATGTCGCGCATGAGGTTCTTGGCGGCGAAGAACGAGAGCGGTACGGCGAGAGCCGTTCCGAGGGTGGTGGCAAGGAGGGCCATCATCACGGTCTCGGTGATGAGCTCCCATGTTCTCGTCGCGTTGGTCGACCACCGGGGCGAGGCGACGAGCTCATCCGGGTCCTGGATGCCGTCGCTGTTGTCGTCGGTCCATTCGGTGTCGGGTGCGTCGAACGGGTTGAAGAAGTTCCGCAGCGATCCGATGTTGACGCTGGTCACCGCTTCGATCTGCTGCGGGTTCTCCGACGGTCTCTCGGGGATCTCGGTCTCGACACTGAAGTTGCCCGATGCGTCTGCCGCAAAGCGTTCGAGGCGCAGGCTCACGGCAAACTCAGAATCCGGGATGAAGGCGAGCGTTCCCGTCTCGTTGCCGGCGAATCCGATGCCCTCGATCGTGACGACCGACCCCGGCTCTGCGCACGGCGGCGACATCACGAGCCGGGGCCCTGAGGTTGGGACCGCGACGGCAGGAGCGGACGGGTTGCAGGGGAGGTAGACGTCCGTCGAAACCGTGATCTCCTCGGTGGAGAACGTCACGAGGTCGGGATGGGCGAGCGCGCGCAGGATGCGGAAGAGAGATGCCTGGCGGGTCTCCGATGTGATCTCTTCGAGGTCGACGTCGGTCTTCTCGAATGCGAAGGCATAGACGACGACCGCGGCGATGATCCCGACGAGCAGGACGATGAATCGTCTGCGGAACCCGCCACGCCGCCGTGACGCACGCTCGTCTGCCGTGTCCGGCGGTTCGCCCATTTCCGGCGGACGCTGCCCCGTGTCAGCCAACCCGCTCGGCCTCTCTGCCGTAGATCTCCTTGAACTTCTCGTCGTCGATCTCCTGGGGGAGCCCCTGGAAGACGACCTGCCCCTCGTTGAGCGCCACGACTCGGTCTGCATAGCGGTGGACGAGGTCGAGGAAGTGGAGGCTGCACAACACCATCACGCCGTCCGTCTTGTTGATGAGTTCGAGGTACTGCATGATCGAGTGCGCCAGAACGGGATCGAGGCTGGCGACGGGCTCGTCGGCGAGGATGATCTCGGGGTCCTGCATGAGGGCTCTCGCCACGCCGACCCGTTGCTGCTGGCCTCCCGAGAGAGCATCGGATCGTTGGTGCGCTTTCTCCTCGAGACCGACCCGCTCCAGGGCACGTAGTGCCTTTTCCACGTCGTCCGACGAGAACTTGTTGATGAGCGACAGCGCAGGGTTGGTGTAGCCGAGCCTGCCGCCGAGCACGTTGGTGATGACTTTGGAGCGGTGGATGAGGTTGAAATGTTGGAAGACCATCCCGATCCTGCGCCGGATCCTCCGCAGGTCTTCCTGCGAAGCCGCAGTGACGTCTTCACCGTTCCAGGTGATCGTGCCCTCTGTGGGCTCGATGAGACGGTTGATACATCGCAGCAGGGTCGACTTGCCCGATCCGCTGAGACCGATGACCGCGAGGAACTCGCCTTCGTTCACCTCGAAGCTGACGTCGGTCAGCGCCTGGGTCCCGCCTTCGTAGACCTTGGTGAGATGCTCGACCTTCAGCATGAACGGCTCGTCATTGTCGCCAGCCTGCCCTCCTGAAGCGACCGCCCGTAGTGCATGTGTACGACGTGCGGCTGCTACCCGAGGTCACCGACCGTGATCCCGAGGGCCTGGACGAGCCCACGGATGAAGTCGAAGTCGGCATCGCTCGTCTCCGCGATTCCGGACCACGAGTAGGCATCGAATGCCTGCTCGAAGAGCTCGCCGGCGCTCGCCTCGAGGCCGTCGTCACGACCGTCCGCGACGAGGGCTGCGAAGTCGAACAACGCATCGAGGATGGCCTGCTTCGTGTCCTCCGGGAACTCCGGCCCGAAGCTCAGCGTGTCGTTCGGGATCGGATCCGACAGCGTGACGATCCTCACCTTCTGGATCACGTCCGGCGCCTCAGAGCGGATGTTGCGGCGGGCATCCCTGGGGAACTCGTCGCCGCACTGGATCTGGCCGCCCTCGTCGATGACACACGAAGAGGGGTCCGACACGTCGGCGCCTTCCGCCGTCCCGTCCCAAAGCACGTCGCGATCGGCGCTGATCTGGGGGCTGTAGAACGTCGTGCCGAAGTCGGCCTCACCGTTGTAGATGGCCCGTGCCGTGGCGCTGTGACCGCCCGCCTCGAACGAGTCTCCGGGTTCGATGCCCAGGCTCTGCAACAGACCGCTCGGAACGAGGAAACCGGAAGTGGATCCGGCATCCGGATAGGCCCACGTCTTGCCTGCGAGGTCGGCGATCGATTGGACGTCGCTGTCACGCGGGACGATGAACTGCGTCCAGTACTCGGTGTAGCCGAATCGCAACGACTTGAGGGCCACGTCGATGCCACAGAGCTCGTTGCCCAGCACATACGCCTGTGCGGGGATGAACCCCATCGTGTTGTCCGGGGAGGCGCACATCTCCTCGACGGTCGATGCGTACGAGGTCGGCACGCTCACGTCGAAGAACAGACCGGTGGTCTCGTTGAGCGTCTTCGCCATCAACTCGCCACCTTCGATGATCTCCTCGGCGCTCACCGACGGAACGAAGAGGACCTGGATCGGGTTCTCCTCGGAGCCGATGCCCGGTGCGGGTGCCTCCGTGGTGGTCGTGGTGGTGGGTGCCGCCGTCGTGGTGACGGGTGCGGCAGTCGTGGTGACGGGTGCGGCCGTTGTGGTCGGCGCCGCCGTCGTGGCGGCCGTGGGGGCCGTTACTTCGTCGTCATCCCCGCACGCAGCGGCGATGAGGGCAAACGCGGCAAAGATCGCCGCGAGCTTGCGGATCGTCATCTGTGGTGCACTCCTTGATCGGCGTCTCTCTCGACCGCCGGAGCGGTCCTCCCCTGGGGCGCGGCTCAGGGCACGCGCGATGCGAAGGCTAGCGACTGCGAGCCGCCAACGTCAGCTCGCGAATTCTGTCCGTGAGCCCGATCTCAGCGTCCGGAGACTTCACGGACGATGGCGACGAACGATTCCCAGCTCCTCACATCGCGGGCACCGGCGACGGGTCTGTTCCAAGAGCGGACGAAACGGCAGACGACGCTCTCAGGACGGTGCTCTACCAACTTCGGGAGCTGGTACGGCGAGTCTTCGAGATAGACGTCGCACCCGATCCGCCACTTGTCTGCGGTGACGTGGATCTCGCGGGTGGGCAGTTGCTTGTCCGCTATCCACGCATACGTGTCGTGCACGGCCCACCTCGGCTTCGTTGTGATGATGACGATCTCGTGATCGCTGGCGAGGGTGTCGAGTGACTCCACGGCGCCGGGGAACGTGTCGAAGTGACGGAAGATCGAGGGTTCGTCGCCGCGCTGCGCCCAATGCCAGAACGCCCGCATCGATGCGAAGTGGGTGAGCGTGTTGATGCCGTTCCACTGCGTCACCTGATCCGCGGACAGGTCCGTTCCGAACTCGTCGTTGTACAGCTCCATCCAGCCGGAGTTGAAGTCGGCGACAACGCCGTCGAGATCGATGCCGAGTCGCATGAGGTGCGACGCTAGTGGTCCGTCGCGCAGTTGATGCCGCGTATCCCCGAGTCATGGGCGTCGTCTGGCAAGGACGCAGGACGAAAGCGCCAGGTGATGCGTTGAGGACGGTGACGTAGCCGCGGCGTCGATGGCCGGAGACACCGCGTAGCTATCTGGGCGACGGACCACCAGCGCGGCGCGGGACCGGTACAGCCGAGCCCGGCTCTCCGTTAGGTGGTCTCCGCCGCTTCCCGATCGCCGTCACAGCCCCCGAGTACCATCGGCGGTCGTGGACTATCAAGCGCTGTACCGCAAACACCGCCCGCAGCGGTTCGACGAGGTCGTCGGTCAGGAGCACGTCACGGCGACGTTGCTCCGCGAGGTGGTTGACGGCAAGATCGCCCACGCGTACCTCTTCGCCGGTCCCCGAGGGACGGGGAAGACCACGACGGCACGGTTGCTGGCGAAGGCGTTGAACTGCGAGCAGGGTGCGCCCGGTGGGGAGCCCTGCAACACGTGCGGTTCTTGTGGCGCCATCGCAGACGGTACGTCGCTCGACGTGATCGAACTCGATGCGGCGTCC
Source organism: Acidimicrobiia bacterium (assembly GCA_046756805.1). GTDB lineage: Bacteria > Actinomycetota > Acidimicrobiia > Spongiisociales > UBA5794 > CAMYMC01. The sequence goes on along the minus strand of JBHHXA010000001.1, from coordinate 16,635 downwards.
CACAACAAGGTCGAGGACATCCGTGAGATCCGCATCAACGTCGGTACCGTCGCGGCGGCTGCCGGGGCTCACCGCGTCTACATCCTCGACGAAGCCCACATGCTCTCGCGCGCCGCAGGCAACGCGCTGCTGAAGACGCTCGAAGAACCGCCCGACCACGTCGTCTTCGTTCTCGCAACAACGGAGCCGTACAAGCTGCTCGACACGATCCGGAGCCGGGCTCAGCGCTTCGACTTCCACCCCGTCGGCAGTGAGACGCTCACGGCGTACATGGACGTGATCACACAGCGGGAGGACTACGAGACCGATCCCGGGACGCTCGGTCTCGTTGCTGCGCATGCGCGAGGGTCGGTGCGGGACGCGCTGAGCCTGCTCGAGCAGGTGGCTGCCCTCGGCGGCGGCAAGGTAGAGGCGGCCTGGGTGACGAGGGCCCTTGGTCTCGCCGATCAGGATGCCTATGCGACCCTTGCCGTTGCGATTCGCGATCAGGATGCACCCGCGGCGCTCGGGTTGGTGGCATCGCTGGCGTCACAGGGCGCAGATCTGCGTCGCTTCGTCTCAGAAGCGGTGGGGTTCTTCCGCGGCGTCTTCCTTGCCCACTATGCGCCGAACCTCGAAGAGGTGGCGGATGAGCCGAAGGAGGTTCTGGAGGAGTGGCGTCGTCACGTCTCCGTGCTCTCGGCGGCCGATGTGCTGCGCGCCGTCGACGAACTGTCTGAGGCGTTGCTCCAGCTTCGACAGGGCAGGGAGGAACGCCTCGTCGTCGAGTTGGCCCTCCTCAGGCTGGCGCGGCCCGATACTGCCGCCGACGTGCGCGCCGTCGTTTCGAGGATGGACCGGCTCGAGGCTCGTGTGCGCGACTTGACCCAACGGCTCGCTGCGTCCTCTGAGGAGAGCGATCAGGACTCGCGGCCCAGGCCGGACACCCGATCGACCTCTGCTCCGGCACACGTTCCGTCACGCTCCGCGGCAGCGGAGCGTCCGGCGACCGCGCCAGATCCCGAGGCTTCCGCACCGGTCACCGAGGCTTCAGCACCGGTTACCGAGCCTCAAGCGCCGGCCGCGGCTCCCAAGGACGGTGCGGATGCCGGGTCGGAAGCCAACCAGGAGCCGGGTGGCGACGTTGCGGGAGACGTCGATTTCGACGCGTTCCAAACCGCCTGGCCGTCGATCGTGGCGAGGGTTAGGGAAGACGCCGGTCCCAGGAGGCATGCCTGGCTGCGGGAGGCGCGCCCCACCGATCTCCGGAACGGGACGGTTGTCCTGGAGGTGCCCGCGCACCTCCCGTTCCACTTGGAGCAGCTGCGCGCCGATTCCGGGCTTCAGCGCTCCGTGAGCACGATCGCGACCCAGCTCTTCGGTTGCGACGTGAAGCTCGAGTTCGTCTCTGCGGACACACCGCGCGAGTCGTCTACCAGGCCCGCTGATCCGCAGCGCGCACCCGACAAGGACGATTTGCTCGAGGAGGGGTCGGACGGCACCGATGCGACGGCGCTCGTGGTGGACGTGCTGGGCGGCGAGGTCATCTCCGAGTAACGAAGCTCACCGATCCGCACGTGGTGTACGCTCGGGCGCCCATGGGACGGATGCCAAAGGACATGCGCCAGCTGATGGCTCAGGCGCAGAAGATGCAAGAGGAGCTCCAACGCGCCCAGCAGGAGCTGTCGGACAAGACCTACGAGGGTACGTCCGGTGGCGGTGTTGTGAAAGCGACGGTGCGGGGCAACGGAGCGCTCGTCGCCGTCGACATCGACCCCGAAGTGCTGGACCCCGAGGACCCGGAGCTGGTGGGTGATCTCGTCGTCGCTGCGGTCAATCAAGCGCTCGCAGCCGTTGCAGAGGATGCCGGCGATGCCTTCGGAGGTCTGACGGGCGACCTCGGCGGTCTCGGCGGGCTCACCGGCTGATGTTCGAGGCTCCGGTCCAGCATCTCATCGACGAGCTGGCCCGGCTTCCAGGGATCGGTCGGAAGAGCGCACAACGTCTTGCGTTCCACCTGCTCAATGTCGAAGAGGCCGACGCGGTGCGGCTCGCGGACGCCGTGGTCAGCATGCGGCGGGGAGTGCGCGAGTGCTTGCGCTGTTTCAACGTATCGGCGGAGGACCAGTGCGCCATCTGTCGTGATGTCAGGAGGGATCCGCAGATGGTGTGTGTCGTCGAGCACCCTCAGGACATCGCCGTGTTGGAGCGCACGCAGGAGTTCTCTGGTCGGTATCACGTCCTCGGTGGAGCCATCTCCCCCATCGAGGGCGTGGGACCGGATCAGCTCCGCTTGAAGGAGCTCGAGGCGCGGATCGACCATGAAGGTGTCCGCGAGGTCATCGTTGCCACCAACCCGACCGTCGAAGGAGACACCACGGCGCTCTACCTGGCCCGGCTGCTCAAACCCAACGGCGTGCGCGTGACCCGGCTCGCGAGCGGCCTTCCCGTCGGTGGCGATCTCGACTATGCCGACGAGATCACGCTGGGGAGAGCTCTCTCCGGGCGCCTGGAGCTGTGAGCCGCCGGAGCCCCTTCCCTTTCTGATGGGAGGCCCGCTGCGGGTGGCGTTGGTCGAGCCCTACCTCGGCGGATCCCACCAGGCCTGGGCGGAGGGATACCGGGCCGCCTCGCATCACGACGTCGAGATCGTCTCCCATCCGGCGCGGTTCTGGAAGTGGCGGATGCAAGGCGCCCACGTGACCCTCGCCGACGCGTTTCGCGCTGCCGTCGATAGGGCCGGGCCCTACGACGTGATCCTCGCCGGCAGCATGCTCCACCTCCCCGCCTTCCTGGGGATGGTGCGTGATCTCACCCCCGTGCCGCCTGTGGCGGTCTATCTGCACGAGAGCCAGCTGACCTACCCGTTGTCGGACAGGGACAGACCGGACGAGGCGTACGCGATGATCAACTGGACGTCGGCGCTCGTTGCCGATCTCGTGATCTTCAACTCGAGCTACCACCGCCGTGTGTTCTTCGAGGAGGCCGGATCGTTCCTCGGCCGGTTCCCCGATCACAAGCACACGTCGAAGCTGGCCGCGGTTCGCGACCGCGCCGAAGTGTTCCCCGTCGGCGTCGACCTCCGCCGTTTCGACGGTGTGGCACCTGCCGCGGCGACCGCCCCCGTCATCCTGTGGAACCAGCGCTGGGAGTACGACAAGGGTCCGGCAGCCTTCGCCGAGGCGATCACGGCCCTCGCGGCCTCCGGTCACGACTTCCGGGTGATCATGACGGGTGAGCGATTCGTGGGCCAGCCGGGGGAGTTCGAGGCCTTGCCTGCCGTGCTTGGTGATCGTCTCGTGCACTTCGGTTTCGCAGAGGACGATGTGTATCGCGCTCTCGTCGCTGCGGCGGACATCGTCGTCTCCACCGCGGAACAGGAGTTCTTCGGTGTTGCCATCACCGAGGCCATGTACGCGGGAGCTTTCCCGCTGCTCCCGGATCGGCTCGTGTATCCGGAGAGGCTTCCCGAGCGTCATCACGAAGCGTGTCTCTACGCCGATGGTGAGCTATGCGGCAGGCTGGAGCTGGCCATCGGCGACCTCTCGGAATGCAGGAAGGTCGGCGCCGAGCTGCGCCGGCATGTCGCCGGCCTCGACTGGGAGCACATCGCTCCCGCATACGACGACCGTCTGGCGCGGCTCGTGGCGGACGGTGCGTGACCGTTGCCTCAGTAGCCGATGCTCGATACCTCGCGCAGCCTGTCGAAGCTGTGCATTGCATCGATGAACCGCACCGTCCTGGTTCGGGATCGCATGACCAGGGAATGCGTCGTGACCGAAGTGCCGCCGAAGTGGACGCCTTCGAGCAACTGACCGGATGTCACCGCCGTTGCGGCGAAGAACGTGTTCTCGCTGTTGACGAGGTCCCTGGTGGTGAGCACCTCGTCGAGGGAGAGCCCGACCTCACGCGCATAGTCGCGTTCGGACTCGTCCCTCGGCCACAGCTTGCACTGGATCTCTCCCCCGAGGGCGGCCATGGCACATGCCGCCGTCACCGCCTCCGGAGAGCCGCCGATCCCAAAGAGTATGTCGACACCGCTGTCTGACTTCGCGGTAGAGATGGCGCCGGAGATGTCGCCATCGCCGATGAGGGCGATACGGGCCCCCGCATCCCGCACCTGGCGGATGTATTCCTCGTTCCGGGGTCGATCGAGGATGATCGCCGTCACGTCCGAAACCGCCTTCGACCTGGCCTTCGCCACCTGCTGGAGGTTGTGCGAGACGGGCGCAGCGATGTCGACCATGCCCGCTGCCGCCTCACCGACGGCCAGCTTGTCCATGTAGACGAGCGCTCCCGGTGCGTACATGGAGCCTCGCTCCGCGAGGGCGATCACAGCCAGCGCGCCCGGCATGCCCCTGGCGGTCAGCCTGGTCCCGTCGACGGGATCTACTGCGACGTCGACCTCGGGTGCCTGGCCGTTGCCGACCCGCTCTCCGTTGTAGAGCATCGGCGCCTCGTCCTTCTCGCCCTCACCGATCACCACGATCCCATCCATGTCGACGGTGGAGAGGATGACGCGCATCGCATCGACCGCAGCCTGGTCGACGGCGGTCTTGTCCCCTCTTCCCTGGTGGCGAGCGGCGGCCATCGCGGCCGCCTCGGTGACTCGGACGAGTTCGATGGCCAGATTGCGATCCGGCTCTGCCGGCATGCGCCGTTCTCCTTCTTGCGATGACCTGATGCTATCGCCGTGGGCGCCGACCCGGGTGAGTCTCCCGTCAGCCCTCCACCCTGAGGACGAGCGCGTCTCCCTGGCCACCCCCGCCACACAGGGCAGCGCCTCCCAATCCGCCGCCTCGCGCCCGGAGCGCGTTGACGAGCGTCACGACGATGCGCGCTCCCGTGGCCCCGAGCGGGTGTCCCAGCGCAACGGCTCCGCCGCCCGTGTTCACCCGCTTCGAAGGGATCTCGAGGAGTTGCGCCGACCACAGCGCGACGGCGGCGAACGCTTCGTTGATCTCGACGAGGGCGAGGTCGGAGGGTGACAGCTCGGCCCTTTTGAGTGCGATCCTCAGGGCTTCGGCCGGTCTCTCATGCAGGGTGGCATCTGGCCCGGCGGTCTGGCCGTAAGCGACGATCTCCGCGAGCACGGGGAGACCGGCGGCATCGGCGGCATCACGATCCGCGACAACGACTGCAGCCGCCCCGTCCGAGATCTGCGAGGCGTTGCCCGCAGTGATCGTGCCATCAGCCACGAACGCCGGGCGAAGCTTGCCGAGGCTCTCCATGGTCGTACCGGGTCGGATTCCCTCGTCCCGGGTCACCGAAAGCGGCTCTCCCCGCCGTTGCGGCACATCGACCGCGACGATCTCACCGTCGAACAGCCCGGAGTCTGTGGCAGCGAGGGCTCTGGCATGGCTGGCGACGGCCCACTCGTCCTGCTGTGCCCGGTCGATGCCGAGCAGCGCGTTCTTTCTGTCCGACGACTCTCCCATGGTGCAGTGGTCGAAGGAGCACCACAGCCCGTCGTGCTGCATCGAGTCGACCATGGTCCCGTCGCCGATCCGGAGGCCGTGGCGCGCACCGGGCACGACGTAGGGCGCATTCGTCATCGACTCCATGCCACCGGCGACCACGAGGGTCGCTTCGCCGAGCCTGATGTGTCGCGAAGCCTCGGCGATGGCCGTCATACCCGAGAGACACACCTTGTTGATCGTGGTCGCGGGCACCGTCATCGGGACACCGGCGAGGCGCGCTGCCTGACGTGCCGTGATCTGGCCCTGGCCTGCCTGGATGACGTGACCGAACAGCACCTCGTCGAGCTGGTCACCCGTGAGGCCGGCGCGCTCAAGGGCTCCGGCGATGGCGGTGGCGCCGAGCTCCATGGCCGTCAGCGGCGTGAAGGCGCCGTTGAACCTACCGAGCGGGGTGCGGGCGATCGCAGCGATCACCGGGTTGGCCATATGGACTCCTCGTGCTGCTTCGCGACATGGTACCGGTCGTGCCACGATGCCCCTTCGGCATCAACCGGGCCCCGTAGTACGTTTCCGGCGTGCTTCCGTACAACCTGGACCACGTTGCCATCGCCGTGCGCGACCTCGACGCCTCGCTGGAGACCTACCGCACGCTCTACGGCTCGGAGCCGTTGCATCGCGGTGTCGTCGAGGAGCAGGGTGTGGAGGAGGCGATGGTCCCTGTGGGGGGCTCCTTTGTGCAGCTCGTCTCGCCGATCAACCCTGAGACGCCGGTCGGCAGATTCATCGCACGAAGAGGCGAGGGGCTGCATCACGTCGCTTTTGCGGTTGCCGACATCGGTCTGGCGCTCGAGACGCTGCGTGACACCGGCGCAGAGCTCATCGACGAGGTCCCGAGGATTGGCGGCAGGGGCGCCAAGATCGCCTTCGTCCACCCCAGATCGTTTGCAGGTACTCTCGTGGAACTCGTCGAGCTGGAGCACCGAGCATGATCGAGATCACCGGCGGTGCCGGGCCTCGGGAGACGGCGGCCATCGTTGCCGCGGTCGGCCTGCTGCTCGAGGAGGAGTCTGCGGCCTGGGCTACGCCGGACCCGCCGTCGCGACAAAGTGCCTGGGTTCTTGCCTGGCGTCCCCGCGAGAAGCCTGCTCCGCTTCCCTCGAGTGCCTACGACGCGACGTCGTGGGGAGACGAAGACGCCGGCGACGAGCGGGCCCGGCCCTGATCCGCCCGGCTTCAGGCCGACGTCGTGGGCTCTGCGCCTGCCGGTTCGCGGACCCCGGCGAGCTGTGCGATTCTCGACAGCCGGATCGTCACGCAGAAACGCGACCCGGTCGGGAACCTTGGCTCGAACCACAGGTCTCCGCCCATCGCTCTCGCCAGCTTCCGGGCGATCGGTAGGCCCAGTCCCACGCCCTGGTCAGATCGGGCGTCGCCCTTGGAACCCTGCTCGAAGTGGTCGAAGATGCGATCGCGATCCGGCTCGCCGACCCCGGGACCGTTGTCGGAGACGACGAGCAGGTACATGTCGCCCTGCTGCTCCCCTTCGACGAGGACCTGGTCGCCTCCGTACTTCCTCGCGTTCTCGAGGAGGTTCCGCAGGATCTGCTTGAGACGGACGGGGTCGGCGTGGACCATGACGCCGCCGGGCACCGCAACCGAGAACTCCGCCTCACCGTCCTGGAAGACGATCTCACCGATCTCGAACGAGTGGCGTCGGAGATCGATCTCGGCGCGATCGAGCTTGAGCCTCCCGGCCTCGAGCCTCGGGATCACGAGGATGTCCTCGACGAGATTGGCGAGGTGGCTCGTCTCCCTCCGCATGATGTGGAGGAACTCCTCGATCTCGTTCGGGTCGAGACGCGACCACGTCTCGCGCAACGTGTCGGTGAAGCCCGCGATGGAGGTGAGCGGCGTGCGCAGCTCGTGGCTGACCATGGACACGAACTCGTCCTTGATCTGCACGGCTCGTCGTTCCGAGGCGAGAGCGTGGCGGTGGCGCTCTCCAGCCTCGTAGAGAGCCCTGCCCGCGCTGTAGAGCAGCTCGGCGATGAGTCCGGTGAGCACGGCGACGGCGCCGAGCTGGAACGCGACCGGTCCCTCGGTTGCCTCGGTCGAGGCGACGAGGGGTGCCCACCATGCGACGGGCAGCACGAATGCGGCCGCGTATACGAGCACCGAGGCGGCGAAACGGAGCGGCAGCAAGAGCATTGCCGCGGTGAGGATGTAGACGAAAGCCGTGCCCTCGATGACGGCGGAATGCCCGGCGGTCAAGACCATCGACCCGATGACGGTCACGTCGAGCAACAGCAAGGGGAGCGTGCTCGTCCCCCGATCGAGACGCGTCATCGCATCGATGACGATCACGGTTCCGCCGGTCGCGATCCAGGGCGCTGCATCGAAGCCCCGACTCCAGGCGACGAGTGCGACGACCGCGATCAGAAAGCCTCCGACCGCGCGGAAGGTGTTGTACGAGCGGCGGACATCGACGTACGAGATCGGCGCCTGGAAGCGGCCCGACGCGGATTCGATCATCATCGGATAACGAGCACCTCTCCACTCCTATCGGAGGCACGGAGGTCTCGCTTAACCGACCGCTCTGTTGTGCGCCAGCTTCTCCACGGCCTCATCCGGTACCAAGAGGTCGCCTCTCCCGACTCCGACCGCGATCTCCGGCTTGAAGCCTCCGTGGTAGTCCGAGCCGCCGGTGGCGACGATGCCGAGATCGTCACACAGCGTTGCCAGGTGCGCACGCACTCTCGGCTGGTATTCGGCGTAGTAGGACTCGATTCCGCCCAGTCCGAGAGCCGTCATCCGCTCGAAGGTCGTGCGGTACTCGTCTGCCGAGATGCCGATGGTGTGGGGATGGGCGATGACCGGCACGGCATCGGATGCGCGAGCGAGCCGGATGGCGTCGGCAGCGTGCAGGCGATCCCTCGCTGCGTACCCGGGTCGTCCGGCAGCGAGCCATCGGTCGAACGCTTCGGGGAGGTTGGCCGCGTATCCCTTGCGGATGAGCACGGCGGCGAAGTGGGGCCGGCCGACGCCCATTCCTCCCGCTTCGGCTTCGACTTCCTCGATGGTCAGCCCGAGACCCAGCGCCGTGAGGCGGTCCACGATCTCGAGGTTGCGGCGCTGTCGTGCCTCTTGCAACCAGACGAGTCTGTTCTGGAGTGGTCCCGGGCCGGGCTCGAGGTAGTACACGAGCATGTGGACTGCGCCGCTCGACTCCCAGTCCACGGAGAGCTCGGTGCCGCTGATGATCTCGATGCCTTCATCGGCCGCGGCGGCCCTCGCTTCCGCGATTCCGTCGAGCCTGTCGTGGTCGGTCAGGGCAATGGTCGTAAGGCCCGCGGCGGCAGCCAGCTGCACGACCCGAGTGGGGGTGTCGGTGCCGTCGGAAGCCGTCGAGTGAAGGTGAAGATCGACCGCCACGCTCAGAGCGAGATCAGTCGACCCAGCGCCTCATCCGAGTTACCACCGAAGACGAAGTTGGCGAGCAGCAGGACGACGACGACGATGACACCCCAGACGACGAGCCTGCGGAGGCGCTTGAAGGTCGTCTGGCGACGCTCCGTCTTCCGTTCGGCGGCGCGCTTCGCATCGCGGTTCTCGCGTTGCCGGTCGCGCTTTGCGGTCGCCATCACCACGAATGATAGGTGCGGGCTCCCGCCGTCCGTCAACCCCCTTCAGCGGTGATGGTGACCCTCTCGAGGTAGAGCGTCTCGAGCGGCACGCTGAGCTCGCCGCGGGCACTCGTTCCGAGGGGAATGGCGGCGATGCGGTCGATGACGTCGAGGCCGCCGGTGACGGTTCCGAACACGCTGAACTGTGGGGACAGCCCGGCGTCTTCGAGCATGATGAAGAACTGTGACCCGGTCGTTCCTGCACCCGCGTTGGCCATGGCAAGGACGCCACGGGTGAACGCAAACCCTGCGGGCGGAAACTCGTCGGGGAGCGCATAGCCGGGGCCTCCACTTCCCGTGCCCGTGGGGTCGCCCATCTGGACGACGAACCCCGGTGCGATCCGGTGCGACACCGTCCCGTCGAAGTAGCCGTTGCGGGCGAGGAAGACGAACGAGTTGACCGTTGCCGGTGCTTGCGACGGGTCGAGTGCCACCTCGATGTCACCGCACGATGTGGTGATGGTGGCCACCACCATCGAGGCGGCGTCGAGACCGACGTCGTCCGGTGCCGCAAACGACTGGGGAGTGATCTCCTGCGGTTGGGAGCCTCCACAAGCCGTCGGCTGGTCGCGGAACCCGGCATAGTCGACGGGAGGCCGGAGCTGTTGCAGCGGAACCTCGGTGACCGTCGTGCGGGCGATCGTCGTGCTCGTGATGCCCGTTGCCGGCGCGTCGCCGTCGCCGCACGCCGCGGCGACGAGCGCCGTTGCAGCGAGAAGTACCGAGAGTCGTGTGACGTGGGTCGGTGCCAAGGACGCTGATGGTAGGGCGCGTGAGGTGCCCGGTCTGCGCTCCGGTCAACCAGAGGCCGCAGGTGGCTCCGGCCTGACGACTTCGATGGTGATCGAACCTCCGGTGACGAGCGGCCACGTCTGCACGGACCTGGTGCCCGCGGGCGAGATCGACACCTCGAAACCTTGGACCTGCTGTGCGAACACGGCCGGTTGGAGCGTGAACGGAGCGACGATGATCATCGCAAAGGGCTCGTTTCGCTGCGAGCCGGGGGGGAAGCAGTCACGGTCGGTGTAGGAGGCGACCAGGCCCATACCGAAGCCCCTCGGGATGAACCGTACGGTGCCACCGCCGTCCTGGGTTCCGGCGGCGAGGTCACCCGAGACCATGACCTTGTAATCCCCGTTCGCCGTGAATGTCTGCGTCCGCTCATCGACGCCGGACTCCGAGATGACTACACAGGGCGTGTCCGGCGCCTCGACTCGAACCGATCCGGTTCCTGCACCGATCAGCTCTCCGGTGTCCTCGGTGATCATGAAGCGGCCCGTGGCTTCGCTGTGCACGAGGTTCGATCCCTCGCGGAATTCGGCGGTCATCTCGAATTCCCACAGAGCGGCGACCTCGAGCCGGATGGTGGACTCCTCTGCGTCCGCGCTCGTGTCGATCTCGCCGGCGGTCCCTTGCGCCATGGCGAGGAGGGTCCTCTCATCGCGACACGCACCGGTCTCACCCTCGAAGGTCGTAGTCCACGTCGTGCCGACGATCGGTCCACCATCCGGGTCGAAAGTCCCGCACGAGGAGCCCGGAGCCTCCACGACACCACTCTCCGGTGCTTCACCTGCGAGATCCGTCACCTCGTAGGAGAACTCCAGCGTCTCTCCGATGTCCACGAGGGCGGTGGATGGAGAGACCTTTCCGCACACCCCTGCACGCTGGAGCGGCTCCACGGCGTCGATCCAGCGGTCCAGCATCGCGCCAGCCGCATCATCGGCAGTACCGCCTTCGGCGCTGAACTCGAAGAGCTTTGTTGCCTCGACGTAGTCGTAGCCCGTTGCCGTAACACGCCATCCGGCACCCGATCTCCTTCCCCTGATGGCGACGAGGAGGTCGGCTCCGACCGCCTGAGATACCGCCTCGGAGATGGCTCCGGCATCCTCGTCTGAGCCCAGGAGCTGTTGCATCCCCATGAGCCAGAGGAGGCTGTCGACATCGTTCTGTGTCGTCACGTCGACCCGCGGGAGCGCAGGAGCCAGACCTGCTGCCCAGTGCTCGTTGACCGTCCCGAGCCGTCCGTCGAAATCCGGCGGCTGGCTCAACTGCATGAACAGCTGGCGACACGGCTCGCCACTTCCGGACGTCTGACCCCTGGCCGACCACCCGCCGAGCCTGAGCGACGACGCCATGCCTCCGTGCCCCCCGCTGCCGAAACCGGTCGTGAGCGGCGGTCCGCTCGTCGAGAACCCGGACCACAACACGCAGGTGAAGCGGGTCGTCACCTCTGCGGCTCCGAGTTCGCCCTCTATGGAACCGGAGAAGGCGCCACCGACCACGTCGAGGTCTTCGATCGACCCCAGTTCGAATTCGCCGACCCCCGCGCCTTCCGACGTCTTGTCGCTGAAGACGTCGAGGATCGTGAACGTCGAGTCGTATCTCCCCGTGCCCGAGAACCCGGGCACCTCGAGGTCGTACAAGTAGGGGTCGGACGAGAAGTCGGAGAAGGACACCTGGAGGGTCCGTCCGTCCAAGGAGCAGTCTGCGGCCCCGTCGTGGGCGAACTCGATGTCACCGGCAAGGGTGGCGGTGTACTGGAGCAGGTCATCGAACGTGAGGCCGCCCAGGTAGGTCCCGGGTGCGGGGTCGGTGTCGATGGTCTCGGCCATGTTCCCCAGGTCCAGGGCATCGCCGCAGCGGGCCCGGACCAGCATGGGGGAGGCCGCGGTGGGGCGGCCGTCCTCGAGGAGGGCGGACACGACCAACGTACCGGGCCGGACTTCGAGTGAGAAGTTGCCGTCGGCGGACACGGATCGGGCCCGCACCCTGCTTCCGCCGGGCGAGACCGCGCTGACGACGCCCGCGACGCCCAGATCACCGGTCACCGTCGTCGCGACATCGCATCGCGCGATCGAGTGTGTGCCGGAGGTGAATGCGAAGACGTTCTCCGGGTCGAGGTCGGCGATGTGCGTTGCGGTGTCTGCCACGACGCGTACCTCACCGGTGAATCCTTCGGGTAGCCGCAACCGGCTGACACCGGCAGGAAGCGATGCCGGCGATGGTCCGGTGGCCGGGGCCAAGTCGAGGAGGGGGTGGGGCACGAGCCGCTCGGTAGTGAGGTTGATGTCCTGAGCCTCGAGCGCAATGACCATGCCGGTCGGGATCGCATGTGTCGTCACGGTGATCCTTGGCGCCTCATCCGCGACGACGTACTCCGGCGCCGAGATCCAGAGGCCGGGACCGTCGACGATCCGCACCGCGCCGTACGCGGCACCCGCTGGAACGTCCTCGATGACGAGCGAATAGGTGCCGGTGCCTATGGTCGATGGCAGGGTGAGCGAGGCCGTTCCGCCGCTCATGGTCGCCGTCGCCACCGCTCCGTCTGATCCGGCGAGCTCGATGGTGCCCTCGAGCTGGGGATCCCCTGCGATAGTGAGCACGTCTCCCGGCTCCGCGACAGGGGACGACGGTGTCAACAGCACCCGGGGCGGGATCGGCCCTTCCTCACCGCCGCCCGGTGGCGTTGACGTCGCTGAGCCGGTCCCGGAACCTGAGGTGGTGCTGACGTCGGACGGTGTCGCGTCCCGTTCTGGGGGTATCCCGTCGTCGGCCGACGTGCATGCGGCGGCGACCAGGAGCAGGAGCAGAGCCAGATGTTCCGAGGACCGGCGCGAGCGCGCCCGAACTCGACGCTGCATGGCTCCCTCCGTTCAGCGCTTGTATCGGTGAGGCGCACACCCTACGGACTGCGACCGTCCCGTGCCGGAGGAGACGGCGAACCTCCCGTCAGCGATAGGCACCGAAGTCGGGGCTGCGCTTCTCGTTGAAGGCGCGGACGCCTTCCTTGGCCTCGTCCGTGTCTACGAAGAGGTCCAGGGAGGTGAACGCCATCGAGGCGATGCCGCCGATGTGGTCGGACGCTGCGTTGAACGACGCCTTGCACACGCGCAACGCGGTCGGGCTCTTGTCGAGCATCTCACCGGCCAGGCTCCGCACGGCATCGTCGAGATCCGCGATCGGCACCACTTCGTTGACCATGCCCCACTGTCTCATCGTTGCGGCGTCGTATTGCCGGCACGTGTACCAGACTTCCCGGGCCCGCTTCTCGCCAAGGATGCGTGCCATGTAGGCGGTCCCGAATCCCGCGTCGAACGACCCCACTTTGGGTCCGGTCTGGCCGAACCGGGCGTGGTCGGCCGCAACGGTGAGATCGCAGAGCAGGTGAATGACGTGCCCGCCGCCGATGGCGAAGCCGTTCACGGCCGCTATCACGGGCTTGGGGATCTCGCGGATGAGCCGGTGGAAGGCCTCGACCTCGAACAGTCCGTTGCTGGTCGGCCCGTAGTCGCCGGTCTCGGCGCGCTGTTTCTGGTCGCCACCCGTGCAGAACGCCTTCTCCCCGGCGCCTCGCAATGCGACGACGCCGATCTCCGGATCCGCCCACGCACGTTTCATAGCGTGGATCAGCTCTTCGATCGTCATGGCCCGGAAGGCGTTGTACCGCTCAGGCCGGTTGATGACGATCCATGCCAGGCCGCCCTCGGTGGTGTAGACGATGTCGCCGTAGTCGTTCGACACGATCTGTGTTTCCCTTCCTCCGCACGCCTTTTGAACGTTCCCACGGTAACGAACGGGACCGGCGCGGCCGCTGCCCGCCGCACGAAGCCGGCCCTCGCCTCGCAGTCGCTCCCACCTGCGGCCGAGAGGGCTGTTCCCGGGCCGGCAGTACAATCGCTCGACCATGGCTCTCATCGTGCAGAAGTTCGGCGGAACGTCCGTCGCGGACGCGGCACGAATCCGCAACGTCGCACGGAGGGTGGTCGAGAGCAAGGACAAGGGCAACGACGTGGTCGTGGTCGTCTCGGCGATGGGCGCAACCACCGACGACCTCGTCGAGCTCGCCGCAGATGTCAGCGATAGCTCCCACCCCAGGGAGATGGACATGCTGCTCACGGCCGGCGAGCGCATCTCGATGGCGCTCTGTGCGATGGCCATCCAGGATCTCGGCGTTTCGGCGATGAGCCTGACGGGATCGCAAGCCGGCATCCTGACCACGTCTGTGCACGGCGAGGCCGAGATCATCGACATCCGTGCCGAGCGAGTGCGCGCCGGCCTCCAGGAAGGAAAGGTCGTCATCGTCGCGGGCTTCCAGGGCGTCGACCCGGTGGCGAAGGAGATCACGACGCTGGGCCGTGGCGGCTCCGATGCGACGGCGGTGGCGCTTGCCGCTGCGCTCGAGGCCGATGTCTGCGAGATCTACACCGATGTCGACGGCGTGTTCTCAGCCGACCCGCGGCTTGTTCCAGATGCACGCAAACTCGACGAAGTCGGGTTCGAGGAGATGTTGGAGCTTGCCGGTGCAGGCGCGAGGGTGCTCATGGCCCGGTCGGTGGAGTTCGGCAGGCGGTACCGCATACCGATCCACGTTCGTTCTTCGTTTCATGACGGCGAGGGGACCTGGGTGAAGGAGAACGTGATGGAAGAGGCAATCATCCGCGGTGTGGCACACGACACCACCGAAGCCAAGGTCACGGTCCACGGCGTGCCGGACAAGCCGGGTGTTGCGGCACGCATCTTCGAGCCGCTCGCGGACGAGGGTGTCAACGTCGACATGATCGTGCAGAACGTGTCGATCGAAGGCGTGACGGATATCAGCTTCACGGTGCCCCGCGCCCACGCCGCTCGGGCTCGCGCCATCACCGAAGCGGTCGTCGAAGGGGTCGGCGCTGCCGGCGTGGATGTGGATGAGAACATCGCCAAAGTGTCGCTCGTGGGGGCGGGGATGAAGAGCGAGCTCGGCATCGCAAGCAGAATGTTCCGCATCCTCTCGGAGCACGGGATCAACATCGAGATGATCTCGACATCCCCGATCCGTATCTCATGTGTGGTTCGCGGGGACGATGCCGCGGCAGCCGTCGCCGCCCTCCACTCCGGGTTCCGTCCCGCTACCGCGCCGAGGGAGGAGTCCGGTGTCTGAAGGCCGTCGGGTCGCCGTCGTGGGTGCCACCGGAGCCGTCGGCACCGCCATGCGCTCGATCCTCGGCGATCGCGACTACCCGATCTCGGAGCTGCGTCTCATGGCCTCGGAGCGTTCTGCGGGGAGTTCGGTCGAAACGAGGTGGGGTTCGGT
Organism: Acidimicrobiia bacterium; assembly: GCA_046756805.1. Taxonomy (GTDB): domain Bacteria; phylum Actinomycetota; class Acidimicrobiia; order Spongiisociales; family UBA5794; genus CAMYMC01. Next base: position 1,480 of record JBHHXA010000001.1, on the reverse strand, counting down.
GGTCGTGGAGGATCTCGCCACGGCGGATCCGACCGGTGTCGAGATCGCACTCTTCAGTGCGGGTGGCTCCCGATCGCTCGAGCACGCTCCCAGATTCGTCGCAGCGGGCGCCATCGTCATCGACAACTCGTCCGCATTCCGCATGGATCCCGATGTCCCGCTGGTCGTGGCGGACGTGAACAACGAGGCCGTGGCAGGCCATCACGGGATCGTGGCCAACCCGAACTGCACCACGATGGTGCTCCTCATGGCGGTTGCGCCGCTCCACGCGCACGCCGGGCTGAAGCGACTCGCGGCGACGTCGTATCAGTCGGTGTCCGGCTCGGGGCAGACCGGGATGCGGGTGCTGAGCCATGAGCTAGACGTGCTGGGTAAGGATCCGGAATCCCTCGTAGACGGGGGCTGGAGCGATCCCGGATCGGACCTCTATGCCCGACCCATCGGGTACAACGTGCTCCCGCACGCCGGGTCGTTCACCGAGCAGGGCTACACCGACGAAGAGTGGAAGCTCGTCAACGAGACGCGCAAGATCCTGGCGGATCCCGGGGTGGCGGTCGAGCCGACCTGTGTGCGCGTTCCGGTCATGGTCGGACACGGCATCTCCGCGACGATGTTCTTCGAGAGCCCCCTTTCCGTCGATGCCGCGTGTGAGCTGCTCTCCGCCGCACCCGGCATCGAGCTGTGGGACGACGCAAAGGTCCCGACACCTCTCGATGCGGCCGGTATCGACGAGGTGCTCGTCGGCCGGGTACGACCCACCCTCGGCGAGCCGGGTGGCATCGGCCTTTGGGCGGTGGGTGACAACCTGCGCAAGGGAGCTGCGCTCAACGCGGTGCAACTCGCGGAGCTCGTCAATTCCTGAGGTCCGTGAGCTGTGCGGGGACCCGTGGTAGAAAAGCAGTTATTCCGCCAGGGAGTGTCATGCGAGGCAAGGCTTCCGCAACCGTCACGATCGAGCGCCCCATCGGCGAGGTCTTCTCGTACGTCACGGACGTGGAGAAGATGCCGGGATGGATGTCGGGAGTTCGCGCGGCGCGACTCGTCTCGAAGGAGATGGGCCGGGGCGCCCGCTATGTGCTCGACTACATCCAGGGCTGGCGGCCGTCCGAGCTCGAGATCGAGGTGACGGAGTTCGAACCACCGCGCTCATTTGCCAGCAGGATCTTCCGGGGCCCGTTCGCCTACGAAGGACGGATCGAGCTGCGGGAAGTGGAGACGGCAACCGAGGTGACGAACACTATCGAAGCGGGTCCGGACAGCTTGTCGACGAGGGTGGTCACATGGCTGCTGGGGCCGCTCCTGTTGCGCAGCTTCACGAGGCGGTTGGTGGTCGAACTCGAGGATCTGCGCAGAGCGATCGCCGCTTGAGCTGGGCCCTCGCAATGCAAAGAGCCGGCGGGCATGCGCCCTCCGGCTCTCCGATGAGTCGGGACGGCCGGATTTGAACCGGCGACCTCATCGTCCCGAACGATGCGCGCTA